>CAZMXH010000035.1:0-15981 GCA_964570165.1 uncultured Actinomycetes bacterium | reverse complement strand
ACGTCCCCACCTCGTTATTAAGGAATTTGACAAGCCAATCCCCAACGCTTTCGGCGAATTTGTGGCGCTAGTTGACTCACACGGCGCTGTCAAGGATAGGTTGACCGGTGCCCGCGTGGATCTGTGTTGGCCCTTGGAGGTGCAGCGTGAAGGAGGAGCTGTAACTGGCTACGTTATGCCACGGATGCCCGAGCAGTACTATTTCATTACTGACAGACGCCACACCCGAACGGAGCGGTCGCTCGACTGGGCCATTAAGAGACCTGCCGCACTAAACCTACCCTTCGATGTTACTGATCATCATCGCTTCTTGCTGACTCTGCAGGTTGCCTACTTCCTTGAAGCTATGCATGCGAATGGTCTTGTCTATGGCGACATTTCATGGCGAAACTTCAGCTTTCAGATCGAGCCAGAGGTGCGGATCTCGGTACACGACTTCGATTCGGCGCGCATCATCGGACGGCCGGCACCGACAAGATCCCCGGCGGTTGATACGATCGACTGGAATGACCCAGAAGTCTTACATTATCCGGTATGTTTCGACACGGACCGCTATAAGTTCGCTCTTCTTGCATATCGATTGATGGTATCTAGAACACTTTACGACCGAATCGATCCGACCCAGGTCCATGAAGGCCTCCTTGGCCTAGAACTTCGACAGGTCAGACATATCCGTTCGCTCTTTATTCGGGCCAACGGGCCCCAGGGGACACGGCCGACAATCCTCGAGTGGATTCGTTCACTTGAAGTTTAGTGCAGTCCTATCCGTTCCAGGTTCCCAGCGCGGAGTGCAGCCGCCGCACATGCCGCGCCGAAACGGTCGCTGGAGAATGCGGTTGCATTCTGGGGGGAGGAATGAGCGATGGTGCTACTATTTGGAACCATTTTGTTTTCATGGCTGTCAAGCTGCCAAATCTCGAGTTGATGACCAGGTCTATAGCTTTGCTTAGTCGATCAGGCCGGGGAGAGCACCCGTATCGGTTTCGAGGTCGCGGGAGGCCATCTTGGTTCGCTGGGCTGGGTCGAGCCAGCGGACCTGGGTTCCGGTCGGCTCGCGGGTGACGGCCAGTACGTGGGTGACCTGTTCGGCGACGGCACGGATGTGAGAGATGACGGCGACCATCCGTCCCTTCGCGGCGACCGATCCCAGCGCTTCGATTGCGGCGTCGAGGTTCGAGCGGTCGAGCGCGCCGAATCCTTCATCGAGCCAGAGCGATTCCAGGCGGCCGCCGGCGCGGGCCATCATCTCGACCATGCCGAGGGCGAGGGCGAGAGAGGCGATGAACTTCTCACCGCCGGAAAGGCTGGCCGGGCTGCGGGCGAGCCCCGAGTCGTTGTCGACGATGCGCCACTCCGCGCTCTCGTCGGTCAGTTCGGCGAAGGAGTACCGTCCGCCGCTCATCTGCTGGAGCAGCAGTGCTGCGTGGACGAGCAGGGCGCGGGAGCGGCGCAGCGTGAGCCATTTGGGGAACGCACCGGGCTTGAGTGCGACGGAAAGGTCGTGCAGCACACTGTGCGCAGTGATCAGCTCATCGCCGGCTTGCTGGAGTTGCTGCAGCGGTTCGACCAGCAGGGCGAACTCCTCGGCTTCCCGGTGGGCGGCACGCGCCTCCACCTGGGCATCGCTGGCGAGCACCCCTGCGTGTGACACGACCTGCTCGGAGTCGACGTCATCGTGGTCGCCCGTGGACAGCTCGAGCTCGGCGGCGAGCTTGGCGAGTTCCTGCCTCGCCGCCTCGACAGCCTGCCGAGTTGTCCTGATCAGCTCGTCTGCTCGCTCGCGGATCACCCTGGTGGTCTCTCGGAGCCGCTGCACGATGGAAGGCAGTTCGGCCGGCTCGCCGAGTGACACGGCCGGTTGCAGCTCCACGTCCTGGATGTTCAGGTTCTCGATCGCACGGCTCACGACATCCCGGTGAGCGTTCACGGTGGTCACGACCTGGTTGCCCGGCTGCAGCACGGTGCTCCTGCGGCGGTACTCCACATCGTCGAGCCGCTCGCGGACGCTGTCGAGTTCAGCGCTGAGCCGGCTGCGCAGCTCGGATCGACGCTGCAACTCCTGGGCGCGCGCATCCAACGTCTGCTGTGCTGCGTCGAGACCCTCGAGCCGTACGGTCGCGATCTCGACAGCATGATCTGGCAGCAGGACGTCGATGCGAAGCTGATCCGGGAGTGACTCCAGCGCCTCCCGAAGTGCCTTCGTTGCGGCTTCTGCTGCCGATAACCGTTCCGTTGCGCGGGCTTGGGCGCTCTCCATCGCGTCCCGAGCATGGCGGGTGTTCGCCAGCAGGGCCGCGCGCCGTTCGCGGAGCTCCTGCGACTCCGCCTCGTGGGCCCTGAGCTCACCGATGGCTTGCGAAACGGCCGAAGACAGCGGCTGCAGCAACTCACCATGGACGTCCACGATGGAGCGTTCCTCGGGCACCGGCGACAGGGTGGCGAGGTCGATCGACTCGCGGCCGACTAGCTCCGCTAGGCGGTCGGCAATGCTTCCCGCTCGTTGCCACTGCTCGTTGGCCCGCACGCGTAGTTCGGCACCCTCCAGGGCCGCGTCCTGTGCCCTGGACGCGAGGCTGTGGGCCTGCTGCTGCAGTTCCGAGAGCCTCGCCCGGGCTGACTCGTAGGCTGCACGCGCGGCCTCCAGGTCCTCGGCCGCCGGCGGCTGCCAATCCTGGGGGAGAGGACGACCGCAGACGGTGCACTCGCTGCCGGGATGTAGCCCATCCGCCGCCGCGGCCGCTGCGTTGTGGCGCTGTGCCTCGTCGTACTCCTTCTCACATCGCGCGGCCTGCTGCTGCGCTTCGGCAAGGGCGCCCTCGCCAAGTGCTGCTTCCTGTGTTGTGAGGCGTTCGGCGGCATCGTCCTTCTCGCCGGCTTGCGCTTCGAGGGCTCGAGCGTCCGCGGCAGCCTGCAGCCCCCTGCGCAGCAGGTTCTCGGCTTCTCGCTGCTTCGCTTCGGCCGTGGCGCGCTTGGCCTCGAGCTGCTCCTGCTTCTCGCTGCGTCCCTGGAGCTGTCCCTCGACCTCCTGGAGCAGGTCCTCCGACTCGCGGAGCCGAACCTCGGCCTCCGTGGCCTCCTGGGCGGACTGCCGTGCCCCGGCCGCAGCGCTTTCCGCCGCTTCAGCGCGACGGGGGAGGTCGTTCAGGATGGCACGCCCGGCAGCGATGGCATGGCCATCGAGCCCATCGTCATCTGGCGGCACGGCTTCAAGCTGTTTGCGCAGAGCACGTTGCTCTTCTTCAGCAGCTCGGCGTTCCGCGTCGATCGCAGCGGCCTCGCGAGCGATCGTCTCGGCCGCCGTGGTCACCGTGTCGAAGTCGAGCTCGTCCAACTCCCGCGCGAGACTCTCCGCACGAGCGATCGTCCGGCCGGCTTCCTTCAGGGTGTCACGGGCCTTGATCGCGGCCTGGTGGGTCTCACCGGCACGCTTGGCGGCCTCACCGAGCCGTGCCGCGGCGGCACGCAGTTGCTCCAAGTGGTCGACCGGGTTCGACGGCATCCCTGCGAGCGCCTGCGTCACCTGGCCGACCAGCTGGCTGATCTCCGGCAGCGTCTCCTCGGCGAGCCGTCCCGCCTCGGTGAGCTCGTCGGTGCGCCACACCTGCCGGAGTATCGCGGCGCGCTCCGCGGGATCGTCGTCGACGAGCAACTGGGCGAACTGGCCCTGCGGAAGCACGACGGTCCGCAGAAAGGCGTCGGCGTCGAGACCCAGGACGGACTGGACACGAGCGTTAACAGGGCGGACGTGTTCGATCTTGCGCACCTCGGAGCCGTCGGCGCCGAACTCCGTCATCGCAGCCTTGGCGGCTCCCACCGAGCCGTCGGCGGCTCGCCGGAGCGTGCGCGTCACCTCGTACGTCTCGCCGCCGACCGCGAAGCGCAGTGTGACGCGCATGTGCTCGGCCAGGTCGTTGATGATCTCCTGGTTGGCCTGCCCGGAGAACGTGGCGCGGCCGAACAGCGCATAGGTCATCGCCTCGATGATCGACGACTTGCCGGCGCCGGTGTCACCGATGATCGCGATGTTGTCGCGCCCCTCGAAGGAGATCTGGACCTGCGACCGGAACGACCGGAGTCCTTCGATGGTGAGCGCCAACGGCCGCATCAGACGCCATCCCCTGCCGTCTCGCCACGGGCCTTGACGAACTGCTCGAGCGCGTCCCGCCCGGTGCTCATGACCTCGTCCATTCCGAGGTCGGCGGCGGACGCCTGGTCGCTGTTGATCACCCGAGCGAACATGTCGGCGACCGCCTTGTGCGGGGCGGTGGCCCCGTAGGCAGCGGTCGTCCGCCATTCCATGAACAACTCCGCGATGTCCGGCTCGCGCTCCGGTTCACCAGACGTGTCGATCGCCTTGACAGGCGCGTTGGCGACCACGTTGACGAGGTCGAAGATCTTGCACTCCGGGGACCGGCCGAGCACCCGGTCGGCGAGGTCAGCCACAGGATCGTCGGTACGGACGCGGGCCTTGAGAATGTGGCCGTCCAGCCCGCCGTCGGCTGCGAGCGACTCCAACTGATCGACCGGCCCGTCGAACTCGAACAGCGTCCGCCCGACAGGTAGCGCGTGCTCGTGGACGGTGACGTCGCCGGAGTCGATCTCGACGATGAGCGCCCGCTTCTGCTGGGTGGCCTCGCCGAAGTCCAGCGGGACGAGTGACCCGGCGTAACGGCCGGTAACCGTCCCGCCTGGTAGTAGCTGAGGGTCGTGGATGTGGCCGAGGGCGGCGTACATCGCGCGATGGAGTCCTTCGACGTGCGTGGCGTAGTCCTCGCCGACGGTGATACGCCGCTCGGACCGGCCTGGACGGGCGCCGTGAACGTGCAGATGCGCGGCGTAGAGCACCGTGCCGTGCCGTCCCGCCTGGTCGGTCGCCTTGGCCAGCAGCCGGTCGTTGAGGTGCCGGATGCCATCGGCGTACGTCCCCTCGAACTGGGACGGATCGTCGGACGCGAGGTCGGCGACGGCGGTGAGCGGGATGAACGGGACGCAGGCGAGGGCGACGTCGTCCAGACCGGGAAGGGTCAGCACATCCGGCTGGGTGACGGCCCACAGCCGCCGTGGTTCAGCCATGCCGGCAAGGTGATGGATGACATTCAACAACTGCGGCGAGTCATGGTTGCCGCACACGACGACGGTGGGCGCGACGCTCGCCAGCCGCGACAACGCGTGCACCCCGAGTTGCAGCGCCTCGTACGGCGGGCGCGAGGAGTCGAACACGTCCCCGGTGTGCAGGACGAGGTCCGGCCGCACCTCCTCGGCGAGGTCTATGAGCCCGCGCAGCGCCGCCTGCTGATCGGGGAGCCGTTCGTGGCGTCCCAGCCGCGCGCCGAGATGCCAGTCCGACGTGTGCAGCACCTTCACAACGGGGCCTCCGTCCCCGCGAAGGCGCCGAGGTTGCGGCTGATGCGGTCGGCGTCCTCAGCGGCGCGCTCGTCGGGAGCGGCGTCGTCCGGGTTGGTCGCGAACGGCGGCCACGGGAACCGGATCGGGATCGGCTCGGGCACGGTTGGCTGGGACGCGACCATGGTGCCGGGCATGAACCGGGTGGCGCGCTCGCGCAGGCCGGCGCTGAGGAACCGGTAGGTGTCGGACTCGCTCGGGTCGAGGCGTCCGGCGACCTTCAGTGACGCGTTTCGGGGCAGCGCCGGCGCCACAGCGGACGCAGCCTGTTGCGCGCCGATGAGCAGCACCCCCAGCGAGCGGCCGCGCTCGGCGATGTCGACAAGCAGTTCCTTGAGCGGGGAGAAGCCCGTCGCCGGCGCGTACTTGTTGAGCTCGTCGAGCACGACGAACCGCAGCGGCAGCCGCCCCGTGCCCTGCTTCTCCCGCCAGACGCGGTCCAGGAGTGCCCCGACGACGAACCGCTGCGCGTCGTCGTGCAGCCGCGAGATGTCGACGACGTGCACGCGCCGCTCGCTGAGATCGACCGGCGTCACGCCACACGAGACGAGGGCACCGATCCGGCGGCGCATCCTGACCAGGCGCCGGAGGAACGCCTGCCGGGTGCCGGCGGTGGTGCCGCCGAACCACTCGCGGTGCAGCAGGTCGTCGTCGGTGTTCATGATCTCTTCGAGCAGGTCGATCAGGTCGCCGAAGTCGCGGATCACGACTCCGCGGCTCGCCTCGGTTTCGGGAGGTTCGCGCTCGGCGAGGCGGTCGGGGTTGTAGGTCTCGTTCGGATCGGGAGCGTCGGCGATGACGATCGCGCCGGTGGTGTCGCCGGCCAGCCGGCGCAGCCGTCGCAGCAGCTGGATTCGGACCTGCTGTTCCACGAAGCCGACCTGCGTGGTGCGCTCGTCGTCCTCGGTGAAGCAGAACTGCAGCAACTGCTCGCGGACGAACTGCTCGGGCGTCCAGCCGTAGGCGCTGATGCCGGTGACGTCGCGGCTGCGTACCTCTGCGACATTGGTGCCTCCCGCCGTGTCGGCGCGCGGTGCGTAGAGCCGCACCGACGTGAACGGGCCGGGATCGGCAACGCCGAGGCGCTGCCACGCCTGGACCGCGTCCGGCTTGTTGTGGAAGAACCGGTTCGGCCGGTCGATGTGCAGCAGGTCCTCGCCCTTGGTGTTGAACACGAGAGCCCGGGTGGACGCGCGCGCCGCGGGCCCGCCGAGCATGTCGATGCCGGTGTCGGTCTCCAGCAACTGGTAGAGGAGGAATAGCGCGTAGCTGGTCTTCGTCGCGACCCCCGACACGCCCGAGATGGACGCGTGCCCGCCCGCGCGGCCGTCGACGAAACGCATGTCGGCGTAGACGGGCTGCCCGGTGAGGTCGAGGCCGATCGGGAGCTTCTCGACCATTTCGTCCTCGAACAGTGCCCGGGCCCGGTGGACGCCGGTGGCGCGCTGGACGGTGCTGCCGCTGTCGGGCGCGACGAACAGTTCGGGCACCGTGCGCAACAGCCGGACCTCGGCCCGGCGGACCTTCGCGGCAGGCAGCTGCTGGTTGGCGTACCGCGCTGTGTCGGACGGCAGCTCTGCCCCTTCGAGCCGCGAGCGCAGCTCGGTGACGATCCCGTAGTGGACGACGTCCGTCCCGTCCGGAAGGGTCGTCGCGATTGCAACAACGTCGTCGAGTTGGACGACGGCGTCATCGGCGAGGACGACGTGGACGGTGCGCGAGTCGGTGTCGGCGGACCCGTCCACGAGCCCGATCGCGTCGCGAGCCGTGGTCATGACGCTCCTCCGTCGGTATTGAGCTGGATGATCGCGTCACGCACCGCGCGCAGCGCGAGGCGCGAGTCCGCGAGGTGGCGGCGCAGCGCGTCCTCGAGGCCGCCGATGGGCGTCAGGTTCACCGGAGCCCGCTTGTCCCGGTGCGGGACCGAGGCGTACCGCGGGAGCCACGACGAGGCGGCGTCGAGGGCCTCGACGGCTGCCTGCCGGCCCGTACCGCTCGGGACTTCGAGGCGTGCGATCCCGGCCCACGGTGATGCCCACGGGCCGGCGTCACCGACCCGCAGGTAGCAGCCGTAGAGGTCGTCCGCCAGCGCGAACACGCTGGACCGCTGACCGACGGCGAGCTGCGGGACGCGGGCCCAGTTGTCGGCGTCCAGGAGTCGGCGGTGGTGCGTCTTGACATACCCGATGATCGGAACGGTGCGGGTGCGGCGGACGTTGTTCAGCGGGCCGTCGACGACGGTCGACCAGCCGGCGGTGCACAGCCGTTCGGCGAGCTCGCCTTCGGCATCGCGCATTCGCCGCTGCAGCCGCTGCTGGGCCATCGACAGATCATTGCCCTCGACCGCATCGGACGTCCAGGACCAGCCGTTTCGTTGTGGTGGCAGGTCGACCCGCACGCCACCGCAGAAGATCGCGAGCCGGTCGACCGCGACATGGTCGACCGTGAGTGGGCCGTCGCCGTTCGTGATCGCCGCGCCGGCGGCCCAGCACCCGGCGAGCCCGGTGTAGACGACGCCGTCGGACCCGCTGCGGGTCAGGCGCGCGTCCGTGCGCATCGTCCCGTCGATGAACGCAAGCCGTCTCGGGCGGTCCCAGCGTTGCGGTTCGTGCGGAGTGAGGACGCCGTCGTCCTCGACCACCTCGCACTCCGTGTCCAGCGGCGAATCGGCCTCGGCGGCGAACGACGCGCCGTAGCCGACGTCGAACGGCTCAACGCCAAAGCTGGTCCGTGTCCGGTCGCGAGTGTCGCTGGTGCGTAGCGCGTTCATGACGTCCTGTGGCGGAGTTGTTCGAGTCGTTCTGTCGGGGTTGCCGGGCTGCCCTTGATGGGCGTGGCAGTTTCCGGGTTTAGGACTAATCCGCACAATACGTCGGAGCCGGGACGCATGCGTCGTCAGTCCGCCCAGGCCTTGCCGCCCGGCGGGCGTTGACCGGTCGGCCGGACGTTCTCGCGCCCGACCTCCTCCCGACCCCTGGAGGTGCGGTTGCGCATCGCACTGAACACGCTGTTGACGGCAGCACCAACAGTTGGCTTGAGCGTCAACACCGCGAGTTCCTCGTCCGCCAGTAGCGGGGCTCGCCAAGCTCTACGTGCCCGGCTCAAGTTCACAATCTCCATGAAGCATGTCTGCGCTCGTGCTGTCGGCGCATGCGGCTAGAGTCAAGATCTGGAAGGAGGGTGAGCAGGGTGTCGTATCCACCCGCAGTCGCCGCCGCGCTCAGTTTTCAGGCAGGGCGAGCAACCCTTCGGCTACCTGCTCGAGGTCGTCGCCGGTCACATCCGGTGGGGTGAACACGTCGCCGTAGGCACCTTCGAGTCGTGAGCACCAGCCAGCGAGGCAGCCGGCGCGCTTGGCGCCGTGGCAGTCCCAGGCGTGGACGGCCACGAGGGCGAGCCGATGCGTCGGAACGCCGAAGGACTCGGCCGCGAAGTGGTAGACGGCCGGCGCGGGCTTCCAGGTCCCCACCTGCTGGGCGGTCACCACTTGCTCGACGTGCTGGGCGAGGCCGGCCTGCTGCAAGAACTGGGCAGTGGCGTCCGGGTTGCCTACTGTGAGGCAACCCACCCGTAGCCCGGCCGCGGCGAGCCGGTGCATGGCCGGACGGGCGTCGGGATGCGCCGGCAGCATGCCGAAGGCGTCAAGCACGTGGTCGATCTGCTCGTCAGTGACGCTCTGGCCGCTCTCCGTGCGCAGTGCCTGCCGCGCCGCGGGGTAGAACTCGCCGAAGTCCCCGCTGAGGGCGAGTGCCATGCAGTCCCGCTGGACTCGCAGGAACCATGGCCGCACTAGCTGTGTCGGCTGGCCGATCTCGGCGAAGCGATCGTGCAGCGGCTGCAGGTCGAGCAGGGTCTCGATGACGTCGAAGGCGACTGCGAGCGGTCGGGTCGGCACGGAACCTCCTCCGATGTTGGAGTCGTCGAAGTCGGCGTCGGATGTCGAAGCCACCGTCGCGGCTTGGCATCAAGAGTGTCGGGATCTAAGCCTGTTGCTAAGCCGTGCGCTCAATCGTCGAGTACGACAGCGGCTGAGTCGTGCGCATGTTGACGACCCGGTGGCGCGGTTGAAGGACGACAGCGAGCGACTTGTGAGCGAGCACGAGCTGCGCTCCCGTCCTGGAAGTCCCTGACGCCGCCGCTCCATTGGTGGTTACGGCAGATCTTCAGCGGCGTTGCATTTCAGTTTCCGCGTCGTTGGCTGCTCCGCAGGACAAGAAGCGCGCATCGAGTCGGATCAGTTGGGTGCTGCGCCAGCTCGCCAGGTCAGATCCCACGGATATCCATGCCGGGCGCTTCGCGGGGTCGAAGACATTCATCGAGCATCTCGAGCAGATAGTTCCACGCTTCTACGAGCAGGTAGGCCAGTACCTGCGTCCTTACGTCGCGCCACCGCCGAAGCCACGACAAGCCGTATCCACGGACGGTAACGACTCCGGTGATACTTGGTCATCCGCCCATGCGCGGGACGAATTCGATGGAGCTGCGCAGCACACCGCAGCAAACTAGGTGCGTCTGTAATCGGCATCGCGGTCTACAGCGTTCCCCCGGTGGTCGTGACGATCGGCACCGAATATCAGAGGGCAACTGTTCGCACGTGATCGCCGTACCGTTTGAAGTCATCGACATTCATGGTCACCAGAGTGTCGATGCCGTGCGCCATCATGGTCGCCACAATGTTGGCGTCGTGGACGTGCTTGCCGGCGCAGTGGGTGCTGTCGAGCAACGTGAGCAAACTGTCCATCACCCTGTCCGTCTCTGTGAGGAGGCGCATTCTTTCCAGCAGTCGTCGGACGTTGCTCGTTGCATCCCGCTGTGTCATGCCGAGCCCGTTCACTCGAAGCGGCCGGGTGGCCACCGACAGGTACTCACGGAGGATCTGCACGCTGGTGTAGAGGACGGTTCCGGCATTCGGCCAGTCATTCAATGCTGCGAGAGCTCTCGCGTGTTCGGAGCGACCCTGGTCGGTGGCCGCAAGCAGCACGTTGGTGTCGAGCACGGCCCGGTCAGCGACCCTCGTCGTCATAGATCTCCTCACGGCGCCAGGTGGTGGACGCAGGCGTGTTGACGGTCACCAGGTCGATCGGCGGTATCGCCTCGGCCGGCACCTGTTCAGTAGCGGCAGCCCGAAGGATCTCGCGGAGTTCCTGCTGCATCGAATGCCCGCGTCGCTGTGCGCGTTCGCGGAGCGCCACGATCGTCGATTCTGGTACATCGCGAATGTGAATGGCAGGCACCTACCTATGATAGCGCTACCGCTAGCACCGGATCAGCTACCTTGATCTATGGCGGCACTGAGGACCTTGAGCACCTCGTCGCCGTACTGCTCGAGCTTCGCCGGGCCGACACCTTTGACCCGGGCGAGCTCGTTCAGGTCGGTCGGCAAGGCCTCAGCGATCGCGGCGAGGGTCTTGTCGTCGAAGACAACGTAGGCGGGCTTGCCGTCGCGAGCAGCGTCGCGGAACCGGCGAAGCTCGTCGAACGCGAGCGCGCTCGCCGGCTCGACATCGGCCAGCCTAGCCCCGAGTTCGCCCCGCTGGCGTCCGCGCGTTTCGACCTTCGCCCCGATCGGGAACCGGCGGACGGCGTCCCCGGACGTGGCGACCGCGGCGCCGGGCTCGATCTCGACGATCGTCCACTCGCGATCCTGGTCGACGAGTACGGTGCCCACGACCGCCATCACGCGTGAGCGGTTGAGCAACGGATGATCGGCTGAGCGGTCCTTCTTGGCGGGCTTGGCGGGCGCCGTCGGTCGCGGCTGTGCACCGCGCGGAGGCAACTCGGCCGGTTCAGGTGGTTCGGTGACTAGCTCGCCGACGAACGGGCTCGGGTGGGCACCGGGCACGATCGTGAGGCTGTCGGCCGCGCGGGTGATCGCGACGTGAAACACCCGTCGTTCTTCCTCGAGATCGTCGGCGAGGCGGTGCGGGAACTGGTCGCTCGATGCCTGGTGCACCACGACGGACGGCCATTCCTGGCCCTTGACACGGTGGACGGTGGCCAAGGTGACTCCGTCGGCGGAGCGCCGGGTCATGAGCCGATCGCGGAGCCACGTCTCGAACTTGGCCGGGCTAGGTTGCAGGCGCGCGAGCTGCTGCACGGCCAGCAGGTCGTCGTTCTGCGACCCGCGGTTCATCCCGTGCCGGTTGGCGTCGAGCTTCGCGACCGCGTCCCCGAGGCCGATCTCGTTGACGAGGGTGGCGACGAGGAGGCTTGTCGGTGACGACCCGTCGGCCAGCGCTCGCAGGCGGGCGATGTCGTTGGCGAGATCCTTGAGCTGGGTCGCGTCCTTCGCGTTGTTGACACGGCCGGCGAGCCGGTACAAGCCATCGGTATTCCGCTGTTCGGTGGCCCATTCGGCGATGCGCGGATGGATCGACCGCGATGGCCGCCGCATCGCATCCGCGAGGTCGTCGGGTGCGAAGGACCGGCCGGTGACCAACCGCAGCCAGGCGAGCGCCGCGCGCACCGCCGTCCGGTCGAGGAACTCGGCGCCGACCCCGCCGGACACAGGCACACCGGCGTCGATCAGGCCGACCATCACGGGAGCGAGCACCGCATTCACCCGGGTCAGGACGGCGATGTCGGCGGGCGCCCGTCCGTCCGCGAGTTCGCTCGCGACCACGTCGACGGTGGCCGCCACCTCGTCGTCGCCGCCCGCGATCGTCCAGCCGCCGGGACGGTCGGATGCGGCGCGGATCGTCTTGGGCACCCGCCGCCGGTTGTGGCGGACCAGACGGTCGGCGACATCGACGACCCCGGCCGGGCAGCGGTAGTTGACCTGGAGGGGGTGTGCGCCCGCGCCGGGAAACCAGGTCGCGAAGTCGATCAACCAGCCCGGATCGGCGCCGTTGTACCCGTAGATCGTCTGATCGTCGTCGCCGACGCCGAACACCGAACCAGCGGGGCCGGCGAGCAGCCGGACGAGCATCAGGTGGGCGGGCGTGAGGTCTTGAAACTCGTCGACGAGCAGCAGCCGGCAGGCCCGTTGTGCCGCCCGGCGGGTCTCGGGGTCGGCGAGGAGCAGGGTGAGGGCGCGGTCGATCTGGCCGTCGAAGTCGACCGCTCCGCGGTTGTCGAGCGCCGCTTGGTAATGCCCGAAAACCTCGTTGAAGCCGCTGATGTCGCCGCCGTACGCGGCCTCGGCGCCGGCGGGTGCGACGAGTCCGAGCCGCACCAACGACAGCGCCTCGATCCATGGGGCCAGCGGGTCGGTGTTGCGGCGCTTCGGGTGGGCGACGAAGCGGTCGAGGATGCGGCGGACTTCCGGCTCGTCGATCGTTGCCCACTGCCGGGGCTGAGGTGCGAACGGCGGCGTGCCGTTGATGATCGCGAGCGCGATCGAGTTGAGCGTGCGCACCTGGAGCCCGGGCAGGTCGGCGGTGCGCTCGCGCATCTCCTCCTGCGCCCGCTTGTTGAACGCGACGAGGCACACCGCGGACGGCGGCAACCGCCAGGCCTTGATGAGGTGCCGGGCGCGCTCGGTGAGGACCCGAGTCTTGCCCGAACCGGCAGGGGCGATGATGCGCGCGGCACCCGTCGGGTGGGTGACCGCGTCGAGCTGGTCGGGCGCAAGGTCGGCGCGGGTGTCATTGGTGGACGGCGGCGTGAGCGAGCCGTGCTCGACGGCAACGGCGTGGACGACGGGCACGCCGTCGACCGGCTCGACGTACCGCACCGGTCCGCCGTCCAGCCAGACCTCGGTGCCGTCGGGGAGGACGACGTCGCCGGCGCCGCCGACCGTTGCGCCGGCGGCGACCGCCCGGTCAAGCAGTGACCAGCGAGGGGCGGACGGGTCACGGACGTCGATGGAGTTGCTCCACACGAGGTGGCGGAGCTCGTCGAGAGTGAACCCGTGAGTGATGCCGATCTCGTACGGGGGCCGGTGCTCGATCTGGCCGGGCGGCTCGTCGAACGGCACCGAAACCTCGATCACAAGGGACATGCAGGTGTGAGCGGCCTCGCGCAGGCGGCGGACGGCGTCGTCAGGATTGGCAAGTACGGCCTGGTCGATCGTCAGCCGGCCGGCATCGAGCCACTCGGCGGGCGGTTCGCCGTCCCGGCCGACGATCACATGCCGCCCGAGGTGACCTGGCCCGCGTCGCACACTCGCCGCGGCACCCGCCGGTCGATGTCGGACGGGTGCCGCGTGGCTGCGGGGCTCGTGCTGCGGGGATGGCGAGGGCGCGGCTGCCGTCGATACGGCGCCGGTGTTGCGTTGGGACCAGCACGCCCTGATGTCTGCCGCACGCTGGTGGGCACCGCCGCAGTACACGCACTTGATCACGCCGCCCGACTCTACTCGACATGCGCAAATCTGAGATCCGAGCGGCGTTCCGCGAAGCGCTATTGGCTCCCTGCAATGATCGCGATCAGGGCCGTAATCACCGCCGCCACGCCCAAAATTGGTGAGACCATAAACGAGAGAATCAAATCGGCAGGCGGGAAGAAGAATGCGAGCAAGGCCAAGCCTGTCTCACCCATAAGCCACAGGCCGATGGTGGTCAATAGCCACACTGCGCCGCCGCCAACGAACACGATGACCGCAAGGAGGCCGCCGATCGCCTTGGCTGCAATCTCGACACCTCCTCGTCGTCGGGTGCTCGCATCACGAATGGCGTCGTCGCCGTCCATTACCACAATCCCTCTGCCAGACCAGCGAATGGCATTAGATAGCGAACTAGATGGCAATCACGTTCAGTCATACCGTCGTCGCAGAATGCCTACTTTCAGGCATTTTCTCGACTGGTCTCCTGCGCTTCCTACTGAGCCTGATCTCGAACGCGTGGCATCGTACGAGCCACCCCGGATACAACTGTGGCGTTGAAGGCGGCGATCGCGGTCAGTTCGCTCTGGCGGGTGCCCACGATCGAGTTCGATTGCTCAGCCCTTCGATCATCGACACCCGGCATCGAGTGGACATGCGCGCAGCGGCTACTGGCGCCCGGTCACCGACCAGCCGAGCGTTGCCCGTCGACGAAGAGTTGACCAGTGGGCGTGAGCGCCGCGGCGATCCGCTGTCGTGCGCGAACGCCCGCCCGGGGGTGGCGGCCGTCAAGTGCGCCCACGCGGATCGCGAAGGCCAGGTCGAACGCCGGCTCGCCCGGTAGAAGCTCGAAATCCTCGATCGCCACGTGTCGCACGCTGAGCACGCCCGCTTCGATTTCCGCCGCGGCGTTCCGGACGGTGAGCGCCACGCCCTTGGCCGACCTGTCGATCACGAGGATGTGTCCGTCGCCGATTCGCCGGGCGACGGCTTTGGCCGCTCTGCCGGGTGCGCCGCCGATCTCCAGCACGCGCATGCCCGGCCGAAGCGGGAGCCCGTCCACCATCGCGGCGAGCCGGTCGGAGAGCCGGGTGCCGGTGCCCATCGCGCCGGTTAGGCGGCGCTGGCCGGCGCCATCGGGGCGACGACGGAGTACCTGGCGCAGGCGAACGCCTTGTTCTGGGCCAGTTCCTCCAGGCGCAGGTCGAGCCGGCGGGGGAGGAGGGGAGCGCCGGCGCCGAGAGTCACCGGCGCGTACGCCACGATCAGCTCATCAAGTAGCCCGGCGTCGGCGAACTGGCCAGCCAAGTCACCGCCGCCGACGACCCACAGATCCTTGCCTTCCGCCGCCTCCGTCATCGCGGCGTGCACCGCCCGAACGTCACCGCTGGCGAACCGTACGTTCTCTGCCGCCTTGGGCAAGTCGCGGGTCGTCATCACCCAGGACGGCAGGGTGTACGGCATGACGCCCTTCTCGTGCTCGAGTACCCACTCGTACGTCGTCGAGCCCATCACCACCGCTCCGATGCCGGCAAAGAAGCTGTCGAAGTTGAGCGGGCCGGACTCGTCGATGTCCTGGTGGAGCAGCCATTCCAGCGAGTTCGCCTCGTCGGCGATGAAGCCGTCGAGGCTCGACGCGGTGTAGTAGATAGTCGTCATTCCGTCTCTCCTCGTTGGGCGCGAAACCACATGATCGGATCGCCATCATCGACCTCGTGGCCCGCGGCGGTGAGCATCCGCCGCACCAATTGGCGACGGTGGGCGGAGAAGGTCAGCACGTGGGCGATGACGCTGCTCATCACGAAGCTCTCCGGCGGATCGCAGAGCGCGTCGATGAGCCGGTCGTTCCACGCCCCGCGACGGTCGATGTCGCGGACGGTCTCCAGCCATCGCGGAGCGACCGCGTCGTGCCGGTCGAGCAGACGTGCCGGGTTGGACGGGTCGTCGTGCCGCGGGGTGTCTCGGCCCTCGATCGAGGCCAACCAGATCTCCTTGGTGAAGACCTGGTGCTCCAGGACCGCGGCGATGGTCTCCTCGGGACCGTCCCAGGACAGCACGGTCATGCCCGGCTGGCGGACGGCGCGGAGCTCAGCGAGCGTGAGGCCCTTGGCGATTTCGATGAGGGCCCGGGTGTCGTCCAGGTCGTGGGCGAGGAGTTGTTCGGTCAGTGGGTTCATCTGTCCCTCCTCCGCTCGGACCCAGAGCGAGGCCGGCGGGTGGAAGTGGATGCCGTTCGGTGCCGGCAGCCAGTGGCTACCTCCGGCAGGGCTGGACGGTGGACGTCCGAAGGCGCGGGTGAATGCCCGGCTGAAACC
>CAZMXH010000034.1:11015-16070 GCA_964570165.1 uncultured Actinomycetes bacterium | reverse complement strand
TCCCGGAACGAATAGAGCCGCTGCGAACCCGAGCCGTGCGCGGCGCGAACCGTCGGGCGCACGAGGCCGGTACGGGCCCAGTAGTCCAGCTGGCGGTACGTGATGCCGGCTGCGGCGCAGGCCGTCGGGCCGCGGTAGCCGACGTCGTCGGGAAGCGGTGTGACCGGCTCGTCGAAAAGCAGCCCCTGCCTACTGGCCTCCGCCGCAGGGTCGCGGTCGACCCCACTGGCCGGCCCGGTACCGCGTGTGCCCTCTCCGCTCACGCCGACCCCTCCGTGCCGTGAAACTAACCATTTGCGACGCTAGGCCGCGACAAGACCGGGGTCAACACAACACGCGGGCGATGACCTCGGCTTCAAAGTCTACGACGGCCTGGAGCTAGCTCCCGAAATCCTCCGGTGAGACCTGTTCGAGAAACTCCCTGAACCGCTCGACCTCGTCCTCGCGCTCCACGTCGCTGCCCTCCGTCATGTGGATGCCCACCTCGTCGAGCAGCGGCTCGGCTGCGAAGATCGGCGACCCCGTCCGCAGGGCCAGCGCAATCGAGTCCGACGGCCGGGAGCTCACTCGCACCCCACCGTTGAACACCAGCTCGGCGTAGTAGGTGCTCTCCCGCATCTCGGTGATCTGCACCTGCTCCAGCTGGGCGCCGAGGGCGTCCAGGACGTCCTTGAAAAGATCATGCGTCAGCGGCCGTGGTGGCGTCATGCCCTGCTGGGCGAACGCGATGGCGGTGGCCTCCACCGCTCCGATCCAGATCGGCAGGTACCGTTCTCCTTCGCTCTCTCGAAGGAGCACGATCGGCTGCTGCGACGGCATCTCCACCCGGACGCCGACCACCTCGAGCTCTCGCACGTTTTCAACCCTACTCCGTGTTCGCAGTCAGACACGACTGTCAGGCCGGACTACACCGCGGTCAGCACCGAGCCGCGCAGTCGCTCCCGCTTGCGCACCCGAGTCGGGCAGGCTCCACGGACCGGTTAGAGGTGCCGCATCCGCGCTTCCACGAGAGCCGCGTGCAGCCGCGCGATCAATCGCGCGATCTCCCGCGCCACGTCTTCGGCTCGCCCGCGAGCACCCGCCCCGCGCTGCCGCAACAGTGGCGCCACGACCTGCTCGACCAGGTCGGCTTCTCGCTCCGCAGCGCTCCGGATCGTCCGGAGATGGCGCGGCTGCAGGCCGTACTCCGCCAACTCGCCGGCGGTCCGGGCGATAACGAGCGCGTCGGCATCGAATACCCCGCCCCGCGCTCTGACCAGTTGATGAGACTCCAGCTCCTCGAGCAGGTCCGCATCGATCCCGGCCGCCTCCAGCAGCGAGCTGCGCGAGAACCGGACTTCGCCCGCGTCGGCCGATACCGGGTACGGACCGCCGGGCCGACTCGGCGCCGCGCCGTCGATGGCCGGCTCGTCGCTGGGCTCCAACCCCTGGTCGAGCCGTTCCAGCTGCTCCTTGATCACGCGAAGGGGCAGGTAGTGGTCCCGCTGCACGGTGAGGACGTAGCGCAGCCGAGCCACGTCGTCGTGCGTGAAGCGGCGGTAGCCGGACGGCGCCCTGTCGGGCTGCACCAGGCCCTCGGACTCCAGGAATCGGATCTTCGAGATCGTCACGTCTGGGAAGTCCGGGCGCAACCGCGCCAGCACCTCGCCGATGCTCATGGTCTGGCGCGCCGGCAGCGCCGCGCTCACCGCACGACGCCTCCGAACCCGTGCTGGCTCGCGTAGTACACCAACCGGTACTTCCCGATCTGCACTTCGTCGCCCCCGGAGAGCAGCACCTCGTCGATCCGGTCCCGGTTGACGTACGTCCCGTTGAGGCTGCCGACATCGGTCACCACGTAACCCTCGCTCGTCCGCCGGAACTCCGCATGCCGCCGCGAGACGGTGACGTCATCGAGGAAGATCTCCGAATCCGGGTGCCGCCCCGCCTTGACCAGGTCGGTGTCTAGCAGGAAACGGCTACCGGCGTTCGGGCCGCGGAGGACCACCAGCAACGCGCTGCCCGCCGGTAGCGCGTCCACGGCCGCCTGATCCGCTGGAGCGAGGTCGCCGACCTCTTCCCGGTCGACCTCCTCCCGCTGGATGGCCATGGTGCTGGTCAGGTCCGGTGCCGGCTCGACGGCCGGCGAGGTCGTAAGGCGCGACCCACATTGCGCGCAGAACTTCGCGTCTGCGGGATTCTCGTGACCGCACTGGGTGCAGAACGGCATCGGCTGGAACCTCCCGCCGCGAGTCGCCTCGCGGATCGTCGTGTCCGGAACAAGTCTCGCAGCCCACGACCCTCGACCGGAACCTGAGGTTGACGGTTGGTGGCAACCTAGGACCAGCAGCGCCGAAGGGTCAACCTGCCTGGGCCTATCCCTCGATCTGGGCCCTGTACTCCTCCGCGGAGAGCAGCGAATCGGCCCAGTCCGGGTCGGATGGCGTGATGTCGATCAGCCAGCCGCTGCCGTACGGATCCGAGTTGACGAGCTCCGGGCGGGTCGCGAGCTCGTCGTTACGCGCAGCCACTGTGCCGTTCAGCGGGGCGTAGAGGTCGCTGACGCTCTTGGTCGACTCCAGCTCACCACACGGGTCACCCGCGGTAACCTCTTCGCCGACCTCCGGAAGCTGAACGTACACGATGTCCCCGAGCTGCTCCTGGGCGTAGTGCGTGATGCCTACCCGCACCGTGCCCACCTCGCCCCCTCCCGGGTCCTGAACCCATTCGTGTTCGGTGGTGTACTTCAGCTCTTCCGGATACACCGAAACCGCCTTTCCCGCAAATGTCACTCGTTCCCGGGGGCCGGCCGAGCGTACTGAGGCTCAGCGGCCTCCCGCAACGCATCGACCGTCACCTCGTCGTACTCCTCTACCACGGCTTCCTCGACGATCTGCGACGTGCCGCCGACGAACTCCACGCTCCCCCGCAACGCGCCCGGGTCCTCCCCGATGGCCGTGATGACGTACGGCCGGGTCAGCCGCACTCCGTCCACCCTGAGCTCACCGTCAGCACCGTCCAGGAAGTATGTTCCCATCACAACCCGGACGGCGACACCGTTGCCGCCCTCGATCTGGATCGCCTCGGCGCCAGCCGCTCGCAGTTCGCTGATCGCGGTGATCAGATGTCGCGCGCGCACCTGCCCACCCGGATCAGCGATGGTCACCACGACGCCGGGTCCAGTCGCCTGCGAGGTACCGGCAAGGATCGCGAGCTGCCGGGAGCGTTCCACGGTGCGCTCGAGCACCGCTTGGTCGTCGTCGGCGGACAGCTCCCGCCGGGTGGTCTCCAACTCGGCGATCTCGTCCTCGAGGCGCGCGCTGCGCTGGTTCAGGTCGCTGAGTATCTGTACCAGGTCGGTCCGGCGCGCGCCCTCGAGCCGGTCCTCGTCGTCGACGCGCACCTGTGTCACCACGCCGAATCCAAGCGCGCCCAGCAGCACGGCCACCACGACCTGACCGCCGTCCGGCCTGGCGAGCAGTGCCTTCCAAAGGCGGCGCAGCCCGCTGTCGGAGCCGCCGGAGCGGGATCCTGCGCCAGGGGCAGGGTCAGGCATTGAACAGCCTCCGCCGGATGCTGGCGACGTTGGTGAAGATGCGGATGCCCAGCACGACGATCACCGCCGTCGACAGCTGAGCACCGACTCCCAGCTGATCACCGAGGAACACGATCAGTGCGGCGATCAGTACGTTCGAAATGAAGGACACCACGAAGACCTTGTCCTCGAAGATCCCCTCCATCACGGCCCGGATGCCGCCGAACACGGCGTCCAGTGCGGCCACAACCGCGATCGGCAGGTACGGCTGCACCACCGAGGGCACTTCGACCTCGAACAGCAAGCCGACTGCAATGCCGAGGAGCAGGCCGATGGCCGGGATCACGGGACCTCCTTGGAGCACGCCGCTGCTGTCACGGGCGGGCCACCTCGACGGACGGGGCGCCCCCCGGCAGGTTAAGCGACTCGTGTGCCTCGATCTCGTACTGGATGCCATAAAGCGACTCGCTCTCGGCGAGCCACCGGAATCCTGGACCGTTGACGAACTCCGAACCGAGCACGTCAGGGTCTCCGATCGCGGTGACCACGTACGGCGATTGGAGCGGCCGCATGTTGACCAGGATCACATCGTTGACCGAGCGGATCGCCGTGGTCGGCATAAGTCGCTCGCCGTTCACCCCGACCGCCTCGGCACCCGCCGCCCACAAGCCGTTGACCACATGCTGCAGGTCGGCGTCGAACACTTTGAGCAGCGACTCGTCGATGTCCGGGTCGGTGACCGACCCCGGCTCAGCGTCGTCGAGCTCAACCACGATCCCCGGCCCGGTCACGGCTGTCGCGCCGACGGCGACCTGTGTCGCCCGCATCGAGCCACGCAGCTCCTCCATGGCCGCGGCGTTCTGCAGCGCACTGGCCTGCAACATGGTGATGTCCTGCTCCAGTCCGGAGACGATCTCCTCGAGCTCCGAGGTGCGCGCGCTGGCCGCGTCGACCTGCTCCACCAGCGACTCCCGCTCCGCGGAGAGCACGCCGCGGTTGTGCTGCACCTGTAGCACGGCCAGCGTCAGCAGCAGACCCAAGCCGAGCAGACCGAACGCCATCGCGATCGACCGGCGTGGCCGGTCCCCGGACGAGACGTCCTCCCCGGCCGCGGCCCGGCGTGCGGCGGCCTCCGCATAGCCCTCGTCGAGCGGGTTCGCGAACAGCTGGTTCAGCAACGACATGGAAGCGTCAGGCCGACGGGGCGGCCGGACGCTCTCGCGCTGCTGGGTCGGCACGCACCCATGTTCCCACGGAGGGTTGCCGGGGCTAAGCGGCTGGTCTGCGCTCCGGCGACATTCGTTACCCGGCCGTTACGACCCCTGCCGAATCAGCTGCCGCACCTGCATCGCGTAGAGCAGACCGGCCCACCAGTACAGCACGACGCCCCAGATCCCGAAGGCCCAGCCGAACACGTTGGCCAGCAGCGCGAACGTCGTGTCACCGTCGCCGAGCAGCAACAGCGGCAGCGCACAGAGCAGGCAGAACGTCGCCGCCTTGCCGAGGAAGTGCACCGGCAGCGCGACCAGGCCACGGCGTCG
>CAZMXH010000034.1:0-11005 GCA_964570165.1 uncultured Actinomycetes bacterium | reverse complement strand
GCAGCAGCGGAAGCAGCGCGGTCAGGAGGACGTCGCGGCCGACCAGCAGCGCCGCAAACCACACCGGGATGATCTCCCGCAGCATCAGGGCCACGACGCTGGCCAGGATGTAGAGCCGGTCGGCCAACGGGTCCAGCAGCTCGCCGATGCGGCTGATCTGGTTCCACCGGCGGGCCAGCTTTCCGTCGAGATAGTCAGTGACCCCTGCCGCGATCAGCACCAGCACCGCCAAGCCGTCGGCCTCGACAGCCAGCACCAGCCAGAGGAACAGCGGGACCCCCAGGAGCCGGGCGAGGGACAGGAGGTTGGGCACCGTCAGCACCCGGCCGGTTCGCACGTCCGCCTCCCGCAACCGCGCGGTCACCTCCTTCATCGCCGGTACGGACCCCGCGTCTGCGTCGACCCTAGCCCACCCGCGGTCGCGTGTTCTTTCGCACACCGCGGAAGGGCCTTCGATTCACCCGTTCGGGAAGGATCAAGGCTCCTCAATCGTTAGCCAGATGTGACGAGTTCCCAGCAGCCCGGCGCCCGCGAGCGGGACGACGTCGATCTGGTCGGCCAGTACCTGGCTCAGATCGGCGCCACCCCGCTGCTGACGGCTGCTGAGGAGGTCGAGCTGGCCAAGCGGATCGAGGCCGGCCTCTACGCCGCGGAGCTGCTGCGCCAGGCGGACGCCGCCGGAGCGGAGCCGCCTGAGCCGCGGGCGGACCTCGAGGCGCTCGTGCGCGACGGTGAGCTGGCCAAGGACCACATGATCCGCGCGAACCTCCGCCTGGTCGTGTCCGTGGCGCGCCGCTACTACCGGCACGCCGGCCTGAACTTCCTCGACGTCATCCAGGACGGCAATCTCGGCCTGATGCGTGCCGTGGAGAAGTTCGACTACACGAAGGGCTTCAAGTTCTCCACCTACGCGACGTGGTGGATCCGTCAGGCTATCGAACGGGGCCGCGCCGACCGAAGCCGCACGGTACGGCTGCCGGTCCACGTTATTGAGAAGCTGAACCGGGTCTCCCGGATCGAGCGCTCCCTCGCCTTCGAGCTCGGCCGCGACCCTACCGCGGCTGAGATCGCCGAGGAGGCGGAGATGACGGTGGAGCAGATCGACTACCTCCACGAGCTGACCCGCTCGGCGATCAGCCTGGAGACCCCTGTGGGCGACGACGGCGACACCCGCATCGCCGACCTGATCGAGGACGCCGACGTCCTCCAGCCGGCGGCGGTCGCCGAGCAGCACGAGCTGACCGACGGGCTGCGCGCGCTGGTGTCCTCGCTGCCGCCTCGTGAGGCGACCATCATCAGCCTGCGGTACGGGCTGCGCGACGGCAGGCCGCACACCCTCACTGAGGTAGCCGAGCACGTCGGCCTGACCCGGGAAAGGGTGCGCCAGCTCGAGAAGATCGCGCTTGCCAAGCTCCGCAATCCCAAGCGCCACGAGCGGCTGCTCGACCTCGCCAGCTGACCGACTTCGCACTCACGCCGCAGCGCGCTCTTATAGCGAGGCAACCATCCGCCCGCAGGGGCTCTGGGGCGAGCGCGGTATCGGTCGCCCCTACACCGGGACGAGGACCGCGTCGGTCAGCCGATGCGGTGAGACTCCCGCGTGCACGAGAGTGGGAGCGACCACCGGCTCGATGCCGAGTTTCCGGATAAGCCCGCTTTCCGCGGCATCGGCCTCGTCCAGGATGTAGCGGCGGCACACGTCGCGGTAGAGGCCGGCCACGCCGGCAGCGGTCGCGGGTACGCCCACGCTCGCCAGTAGCGCGGCACGGCTGGCGGCGCGCAGACGCTCGCCTGGGTGAGTGATCGGCACGCCGGAGACTATCGGCGACACTGCTACCACTCGGTCAGCGACCGAGCGCAGCGCTTCTCGCACTCCCGGCAGCCCGAGGACGGGCGCCACACTGGCGAGCGGGTTGCTCGGCCCCAGAACGACGACATCGGCCGCGGCGATCGCGGAGATCACGCCGGCGGCCGGGTGAGCGCGGTCGATCCCGTCGTACCGGACTCGGTGCACCGGCGGTTCGGCCGCGCAGCGGACGAGGAACTCCTCGTAGTGAAGCGTCGCGCCGCCGACCGTCTCGATGCGCGTGGTGACCTCGTGCTCGGTCATCGGCAGCACCCGGGCGCGCACCCCCAGCGCACTGGCCAAGCGAGCCGTCACCTCGACCATTCCGGCGCCTTCGGCGAGCCACCCGGTCCGCAGCAGGTGGGTGGCCAGATCCAGATCGCCGAGGTTGAACCACACCGGATGCCCGAGGCCGCGCAGCGCGTCCATGCAGCGGTAGGTGTCGCCGCGCGGGCCCCACCCACGGTCCGGATCCTGCCTGCCCGACAGGGCGTAGAGCGTGGTGTCGATGTCCGGGCAGATCCGCAACCCGTGAAGCCACATGTCATCGGCGGTATTGACGACGAGGGTCAGCCGCGCCGAGTCGACGGCGGCGGCCAGGGCGGCCCACAAGCGCGACGCCCCGATACCGCCGCCGATCCCCACGATCCCGCTCATCGCGGAATTCTCACGACGTTCAGTGCCAGTTGTCCATGTGCTGCCGAATCTGCGCGGTCACGGTCGAACCGTCGTAGTACTTCTCATAGAAGGCTGGGTCGACGTGGTGGATGACGGCGCCGAAGTTGCACTGCAGCGGGTTGAAGTGCACCGGACACTGCCCGTAGTTCTCCACGCAGTAGTCGACATACGCGGCGGCCGCCTCTACCGCCCAGTCCGACACCCGCGTCACCGGGTGGTTGACGATGTCGCGGACGGTCTCGGCCGTGAACGGCCCGCCGTGGGTGAGCATCCAGTTGTCGTCGTCCTTGGACATCGTGCGGCCGCGACCGTACTTCTCGTCCATCATCGCGTCCATGATCGTCCGTCCGTCCGCGTAACGCGGAGAGGGTACGTAGGTGCCTTCCTTGATGCCCTCTACACCGTAGATCTTCAGCGCGCCGCAGGTCAGCGGCGACTTCTCGTTCAACGGCTCGGAGCGGAAGCCGAGGCCGCGGGCGACGTCGGGGTACGCGCCCATAAGGATGTCGTCGAAGTAGCCGCAGAAGATCCAGTTCCCCCGGCCCACCGCCTCGGCCGCCAGCCTCATGTTCTGCACGAACGAGCCCGGCGGGTACGTCTCGACCTGGAAGATGAACTGCTCGATCTGGCTGATCGCGACGGGGAACTCGAGTTGGCCTTCCTTCACCCACTGACCGACGCCCGCCGGCTCCCCCGTGCGGTCGTCGACGAAGTACAGATGCCACGCGTCGAACAGGTTCAGCATCACGCTGAAGTACAGCCACCCGATGTCCGTGATCGGGATGAACCAGGTCTGGCCGTCCCGGTTCAGGTTGAACTGGTACGGACCGAACAGCGACGCGTTCGGCGCGCCCGGAGCCCGTGTGGCCCAGTCGATGTCCGGGCGCTTGTCGGTGAGGCGGTGCATACCGGACCGGTACCAGTCGAGCACCTTGTGGTAGTCCTCCTCGCCCTCGATCTCGACCATCTTCGACCGCTCGCTACCAGGGTTGTAGAGGAACGCCCCCTCGTCCTTGATGACGAGCAGATCGTGCGCGAACGAGTTGCCGGGCCCAGCTCCGGTCCGCCCGGCGATTCCCACAAGCTCGTGGAAGCCGCCGTGCACCGCGATGTCCCAGTGCGCCATGCCGTTCGGCCCAAGCGCGGACCACGTCACAATGGCTTCCTCCACCTCGCTCAGGGGCTGCACCGCGTGCTCGGAGATGAATGCGAGCGGTCCCTTGGTCTGCCGGATCACACGTCCGGTCGCGGTGCGGTACTCCTCCTCTCCGCTTTCGATCGAGTAGCCCATTCCGACGCGGCGGCTGCGCAGCGTCGCGAGCAGCTGAGGTAGCGGTCGAGTCTGCTCGAAGTAGGCCTTGAGCTGGCGTTGCTGGAGGTCCTCGGGAACGGTCTCGGGCGACGGTGCGGTGGTCGTCATGGCTCCTCCTCTGCGACGGGAGTGACGGGGGCCGGCCCACTCGAAGCGTCGTTCGCGGCGGCCGTCGGGGCAATGGCTCGCCGTGCCAAAGACCACCGGGCCGGTTGTGCCGCCTGCACAGCCGGGGACGCCGGCCTGGCTTACTGCCGCTCGAGCGCGGCCTGCACGCGCAGCGCGAGCTCGAGGAGGAACCGGTCGTCCACGTCCCGGAGATCGACCCCCAGCATGCCCTGCACCTTGGACAGCCGGTAGCGCACCGTGTTGGGGTGGACGTACAGGTTGGCCGCGGCGTGCTCGAGGTGCCGGTCGGCGTCCAGGTAGGCGTGCAGCGTCTTGACGTACTCCGACCCGCTGGTGGCGTCCGCCTCGATAATCGGGCCGAGCGCGTCCTCCACCATGGACTCCAGCGATCGCCGCGTCGGGGCGCGGGCGAGCAGCCCGTACAACCCGAGATCGGGCTCGGTGAGCACCTCGCCGGCCTTCGACCGGCGCCGGGCAAGGTCGAGCGCCAAGGCCGCCTCGGAGTACGAGTCGGCGTAGTCCTCAAGGCCCAGGCACATCCGACCCAGGCCGGCCACCAGCTCCGTGGGTTGTTCCCCGCGCGGGCCGATGACCTCCCGCAGGACCTGCTGAACATGCCCCAGGTCGCGGGACTCCGGGTCGAGCAGGACGACGATGTCCCCTCCTCGCGGATGCACCACCGAGCGCGGGAAGTAGCGCCGGACTCGCTGCTCGACCTGGGTGAAGACCCGCCTGGTCACGGTGGGCGGCGTGTCGCCTGCCGCGGCGTCGATCGGCAGCCGGAGGCCCACGCACGCGACATAGCGCGGAGACCGGGACTCCAGCCCGAGCAGCGCGGCCCGCGCGAGCATGCCCTGCCGGTCGTCGAGGCGCCCGTCGAGGAGCCGGTCGACGAACTCGCTGTGCACCCGCGACTCGGCGCGCAGCGTGGCACGCTCCCGGAGCAGCTGCAGCGCGATCAAGTCGGCGCAGATCTCGACCAGCTGGCCTTCCGAGGGCTCGAGCTCCCGCTCCCGGCTGACCTGCAGCACGGCCAGCGGCTCGTCCCCGACGTTGACGCGCAGCTGGACCGCCGCTTCGCGGCTGCCACCGGGCGGCGCGCTGCACAGCTGCTCCCCGCCGGGGCCGAGAAGCTCCACGTGGGTGCTCAGCTGGTGGGCCAGCACCCCGATGCCGGCACCGAGATCGTCGCTGTGCGCAAGGGTCATCGCCACCGCGCCGACCAGGTCAAGGGTGCGCCTCGCCGCCTGCGCTTGGCGGTCCGCGGTCTCGGCGCGCAACTCCTCCTGGTGCCGTTCGCGGATCTGGCCCAGTGCCACGCCGGTGTCACGGGCGATGCCGGTCAGCAGCCGGATCTCATGGGGCGTCCAGTCCCAGGGAATCCGGTGGCACGCATACAGCACGCCGAGCACCTCGCCGCCGCAGACCAGAGGAGCGCACGCGCCGCCGTGGATGTCCTCGTTGTCGATGATGTTCTTCATGATTGGGACCCGGCGAGGGTCGTGCCGGTAGTCCCGGCACGCGATCGTGCGGCCCTCCTTGGCCACGCGCCCGCCGATGCCCTGACCGACTTCGAGGTGCCACAACGCCGGCATCTCGGCGGTTCGCAGGCCGTTGTACGCCGCCATTCGCAGCACGTCGCCGCTGACCACGCCGCTCCAGCTGACATCGACGCCCAGAAGCTCCCGGGCCGTGTCGACCGCGGCCTGCGCCACTGCGCTGACCGTGCTCGCCGAAAGCAGGCGGCGAAGGAATCCTTCGATGGCCGAAACATCCGCGGGCGAGATCGGATCTCCCCCGTGGGCCCTTCGGCCGAGCCGCCTCGCCGGGGGCCGAGGCGGCTGCCGCAGCACGGTCGCCACTGCCCTCAAGGGTATGCCCGAGAGCGGCACCCCGTCACCGATCGATTCCTGTAGCTTGCCGCCAAAGAGCGCCCCTACGTTCGGCAGCCGCGTACATTGCCCGCCGCGCCGGTGCATGTCATGTTCGAAACCGCGGCGTGGCCCGATCAAGGAGGCGGCGATGGCGCGGGCGCAGGGCAGGGTCGAGGAGCTGATCCGGGCGCGGGTGGCCGAGCATCCCGACCAGACCTGGCTGAAGTGGCGCGACGTCGAGGTCTCCTGGCGCGAGGCGCTGTCCGCGGCACAGCGGGCAGCCAACGGTCTGCTCGAGCTCGGGGTCCGCCCCGGCGACCGGGTGGCGCTGATGCTGCCGAACCGGCCCGAGTTCGTCTGGACTCACCTAGGAATCCTGATGATCGGTGCGCATTCCGTGCCGGTCAACATCTCGCAGCGAGGCCCGACGCTTGAGCACATCCTCGCCGACTCGGACGCCGCGGCCGTGGTGTTTCACGACGACCTGCGCGACGCCGTCCTGGCCGCAACGTCCAACCTGCCGACGCTGCGCCACCTCGTCGTCTGCGACGGACCAACCGGCGGCCGCGTCGACTGGGACATCGAGCGGCTGTTGTCCGGCAGCGACAGCGAGCCCCAGGTCGACCTCGACGAGCCCACCGGTGGTGTCGGGCTGATGTACACGTCCGGCACCACGGGCCCGCCCAAGGGGGTTGTCGCCACGAAGTACGACCTAACGCCGCTCACCGTGCTGCTCGGGGCGTCCGGCGTGCAGCCGGGCGAGACGATGTACACGGGCCTCCCGCTGTTTCACGGCAACGCACTCCTGGTGTCGATGCTTGGATCGATCTTCGTCGACGCCAAGCTCGCGCTGGCGCCCAAGTTCACCGCGTCGCGGTTCTTCGACGACTGCCGGCGCTACGACGCGGTCGAGTTCAACACCCTCGGCGGGATGATCTCCATCCTGCTAAAGCAGCCGCCCAGCCCTCGCGACCGCGACCACAACGTGCGCGTCGTGGTGTCGGCCGGCTGCCCGCCGGATCGGTGGCGGGAGTTCGAGGAGCGCTTCGGGGTGCGCATCATCGAGTGGTTCGGGATGGTCGACTCCCCCGGCATTCTCCTCAACGCCGAGGGAAAGGTCGGCTCGATGGGCAAGTCTGGCGTCGCGGGTGTCGAGTTCGCGGTCGTCGACGACCGAGACCGCCCGCTCGGCGCCCATGAGGTGGGCGAACTGGTCTTCCGCCACCCGAAGGGGAGGATGACGCAGTACCACAAGCTGCCGGATGCCACCGACGTCGCGTACCGTGGCGGTTGGTTCCACTCGGGTGACCTGGCGCACTACGACGAAGAAGGCTTCTTCTACTACCGGGGCCGAAAGAAGGAGTCGATGCGGCGCCTCGGCGAGAACGTGTCCGCCTGGGAGATCGAGACGGTGGTCAACTCCCACCCAGGCGTGCTCGACAGCGCCGCCCACGCGGTCGCCTCCGAACTGGGCGAGGACGAGATCAAAGTGTGCGTGGTCCGCCAGCCGGACAGCGCCGTGACGCCCGAGGGATTGCTCGACTACTGCATCGATCGGATGGCGCGCCACGCCATCCCCCGCTATGTGGAGTTCGTGGATGCACTTCCCAAGACCGCCACCGAGCGCAACCAGTACGCGGCGCTGCGCGCGCGTGGCCTCACCCCGCAGACCTGGGACCGGGAGCGAGCCGGCTACCCGCTCCAACGTTCCTGAACGAATCCGGAGGTGCCTAAGGTGGACGTGGCGATCACGGGAGCCGCCATGACGCGGTTCGGCAAGTTCCACGACAGCACCGTCCGATCCCTGGCCGAGCAGGCCGTGGCGGATGCCCTCGCTGATGCCGGGCTCGCACCGGCCGACGTTGGCATGGTGTTCTTCTCCAACGCGGTCGACGGCTTCCTGACCGGCCAGGAGATGATCCGCGGGCAGGTCGCGCTGCGCCACACCGGCCTGCTCGGTACGCCCATAGTCAACGTCGAGAACGCGTGCGCCTCCGCCTCGAGCGCGTTCCGGCTCGCCGTGTCCGCGGTCGAGGCCGGAGCGGTGGACGTCGCGCTCGCGGTGGGCGCGGAGAAGCTCACGCACGAGGACAAGGCCATGTCCTTCGCGGCCATCGGCACCGCCGTGGACCTGCTGCAGCTCGACGACCTCCAGCGGTGGGCCCGCGGCTCGGCCGGATCGCCGCTGCCCGCGAGCGCCGAGGACAACGGCAAGCGGTCGTTCTTCATGGACATCTACGCGGCCAACACCCGGGAGTACATGAAACGGACCGGCGCCACGGTGGAGGACTTCGCCGAGGTGGCCGTCAAGAGCCACGAGCACGCCGCGCTCAACCCCAACGCCCAGTACCGCCAGCCGGTGACCGTTGAACAGGTGCTCTCGAGCCGCGTGGTGTCTGATCCCCTCACGCTGCTGATGTGCTCGCCTATCGGGGACGGTGCCGCCGCGGTCGTGGTCTGCTCGGCCGAGCGCGCCCGCCGGCTTGGCTGCGACCCCGTCTGGGTGCGCAGCTGCGCGCTCGTCTCCGGCACCGACCGGGAGGGCAACGAGCCGACCGCGGTCGAGCGAGCCGCCGCTCGGGCCTACGAGCGCGCCGGTGTGGGCCCGGATGATCTCGACGTGATCGAGCTCCATGACGCAGCGGCGCCCGCTGAACTGATGACCTACGAGGAGCTCGGTCTGTGCCCGCCGGGCGATGGGCCGGCATTGCTCCGCTCCGGCGAGACGCGGCTTGGCGGCCGCCGCGTCGTCAACCCGAGCGGTGGGCTGCTGGCCAAGGGCCACCCGATCGGGGCCACGGGATGCGGCCAGCTCGTGGAGATCGCCGATCAGTTACGCGGCCGCTGCGGCGCGCGGCAGGTCGAGGGCGCCCGAGTGGCGCTCGCCGAGAACGGCGGCGGGTTCCTTGGCACCGACGCCGCCGCGATGGTCGTCACAGTGCTGTCGAAGTAGCGGGCGAGAAGAAGGGATCAGCCATGGAGTTCAAGCAGGTGGTCGGCAACCGGCGCACGATCCGGTACTTCGACCCGAACAAGCCGGTGGAGCCAGAGAAGATCCAGGTCATGCTGGAGGCCGCGAACCGTGCCTCACGAGCCGTCAACGCCGACTTCACCAAGGCCATCGTGTGCTACCGGGACGAGCTCACCGACGAGATCCGGGAGCAGCTCAAGACGCCGACCATGACCGTGCAACTCGACCTAGCACCGGTCACCATCTTCTGGTACGGAGACACGACGTTCGCCGACGGCGCCCAGGCGCGCCTCAAGCAGCTCGTGGACCTCGGCGCGCTGCCCGTGACGCACGGCTGGTCCCACGCCTACGTCGACGACGTCGCATACGCTCAGGTCGTCCAGCCCTTGTCGAAGGACGCGATGGCGAGCACGTGGGCCGTGTCCGTGGAATGTGGGCTGGCGATCGCGCAGGCCATGCTCGCTGGTGTCGACGAGGGCCTGGGGGTAGGCCTGCACGCGTTCAACGGTGCCAACGCGAAGGAAGTCCTCAAGGTGCCGGACCATTGGATTCCGATGTGGGTACTGCTTGTCGGCTACCCCGCCGAGAGCCCTGACGGCGGCGGGCAGCGGCCGCGACCGCCGCTCGAGCACAACTTCTTCCGGGGAGCGTACGGGACGCCGTGGGTGGAGATTCCCGAAGTCACCGAGCGGCTCAAGCGCGAGGGCATGATCCAGGAACCGATGAACGCCGAGCGGCGGCATAAGGAGGTCCGCGAGCTCGCGGAGCGCTTCGGGCTACCGCTGTGACACCCGAGGAGTTCTGGAAGGCCCGCACCATCGAGCGGTGGGCGGAGTCCGCAGGCCACCACGCCGATCCGCCGCACGTCCACGAGGAACGACTGCGTGTCCTGGAGGCCTTCTGCAACTACACTGAACGATCGCCCGACGAGCTCGTGGCGTTCTGCTTTCTCCGGAAGCGAGCGACAGGCGACCGCTTCGTCAGCGTCAAACGCCGGGTGACGGTGAACGAATGGCTCGCGGCGTTCGTCGCAGAACAGGGCTGGAAGGCCAAGGAGGCGGTCCAGAAGGCCAACATCGTGCGCAGCTTCCTGATCCACAACGGCGTCCTCATCCAGGGCGACGTGTGGCGCGGCGACTAGCGCACCACATACCGTCCGGTCGGTATTGACAGCGGCCACCGCGCCAGGTGTGATTGCTGGCCAACCGGTCGTTGCCTGCGAGACGGAGTTCCGGCATGGTCGTAGCCGCGCGTCGCCGCGGGCGCCCGCCCGACCCGACGGTCCGCCGCCGGATCCTGGCGGCCGCCCTGGACCTGTTCGCGGAGCGCGGCTACGACGCGACCTCGGTCAGCGAGGTCGTCATCCGCGCGGGCGTGACCAAGGGCGCCCTCTACCACTACTTTGGCGCCAAGGAAGACCTGCTCTACGAGATCTACCGCGGGTTGCTGGACCAGCAACTGGCCGACCTCGACCACATCCTTCGCACCACCCTGGACCCGGCTGCGGCGCTCCGCGCGGTCGTGGAGAACCTGGTGGCCACCACGATCGAGCACATCCGGGAGGTCTCGGTCTTCCGCCGCGAGACGGCACGGCTCAGCGCCGCCCGCTGGCAGGCGCTGCAAGCGGACTGGCGCCGCTACCAGGAGGCGGTCCGGGTGCTCGTCCGGGATGCGCAGCATGCGGGAGCGCTGGCGGCCACGGCCAGCCCGGAGATCGTGTCCTGGATCATCTTCGGCTTCACCACCAGCCTGCCGAGTTGGTACCGGTCCGACGGCTCCAAGTCGCCCGCCGATATCGCCGCTGAGACCAGCACATTCGTGCTCGCCGCCCTCCGTCCGAACCGAACCGAAGGGACAGCCACGCCATGACACGACTCACCGACCGGGTCGCACTCGTTACGGGAGCCGCGCGGGGTATCGGCGCCGCCATCGCGCGCCGGCTCGCGGCCGACGGCGCGGCCGTCGCAGTGCTCGACATCGAGGAGAGCGCGACCGCGGAGACCGTCACCGCCATCACCGACGCCGGCGGCACCGCGATCGGGCTCGGCTGCGACGTCACGGTCGCCGAGCAGGTCGACGGCGCCGTCGCGCGCACGGTGATCGAGTTCGGACGCCTCGACATCCTGGTCAACAACGCTGGCGTCATTCGCGACAACCTGCTGTTCTAGATGAGCGAAGACGACTGGGACACCGTC
>CAZMXH010000033.1:0-16205 GCA_964570165.1 uncultured Actinomycetes bacterium | reverse complement strand
CGTAGCCGGCGGGGGTCACCGGGACGAACTGCTTGGCCCGGTTGACCGGGAAGTTGGCGAAGCTGTTCACACCCGTCTCGGACAGCAGCCGCAGCGCGTCAGGGCCCGAGATAAACAAGTTGTCCATGTGATGGGACTGGTCGTAGAGCACCACGGTCTCTCGCCAGGCGCGCTGCTCATCCCGCCAGTTGCTGAACTCTGGGGGGACCACGGGGTAGATGTACGCGCCGATCTGCGAGTTGCGCAGCAGTTCGACGGTGTTGCCGGCCTCGTCGAGGACGTCCTGAAGGGTTCTCGCTGTCATCGATGACTCACCTTCCCGCTGGTTCCGACGCTGGCTGACGCTAGTCGTGTCAAGACGATCGCCTCAGAAGACGATGGTCTGGTTCTCATGGCGAATCACTCGTTCCTGGCAGTGCCACAGCACGGACCGAGAGAGCACCTGTCGCTCGACGTCGGCGCCGCGCCGAGTCAGTTCCTCCACCGAGTCCCGGTGCGATACCCGGATGACGTCCTGCTCGATGATCGGGCCGGCGTCGAGCTCGGTGGACACGTAGTGGGCCGTGGCGCCGATGAGCTTCACGCCGCGCTCCCATGCCTTGCGGTATGGCGCGGCGCCGATGAACGCGGGCAGGAACGAGTGGTGGATGTTGATCACCGGCACCCCCACCTCGGTCAGGAACTCCTCCGAGAGGATCTGCATGTAGCGGGCCAGGACGACCAGATCGACGTTGCCGCGCAGTAGCCGAAGCTGCTCGGCCTCTGCGGCGGACTTGTCGTCGCGGTCGACCGGGATATGTACGAAGGGTACGCCGAAGCCGCGCACGTCTTCGGCCAGGTTGGTGTGGTTGGAGATGACCATCGCTACCGTCATCGGCAGCTCGCCTCGGCGCTGCCGCCAGAGGAGATCGAGCAGGCAATGATCCGAACGGGACGCGAAGATCGCGACCCGCTTCGGCTTCGCAAGATCCGTCAGCCGCCAGTTCAGGCCGAAATCACCTCGGAGGATGCGGTCGAGATCCGCCTCGATCCCCGGTCTCGTGGCCGGGAAGTCCTCGACGTGGAACACCGTCCGCAGAAAGAACGCACCGCCGACAGCGTCGACGGAATGCTGGTCGAGTTCCAGAATGTTGGCGCCGTGACCGGCCAGCACAGAGGTGGCCGCGGCAACGATGCCCGGCCTGTCGGGGCCGTGGACTATCAGGCACACCCGGTTGTCCAACCGTGGCTTTGCTTCGCTCGTGGGGGCAAGGCTGGTCGAGACGGTCATGGCTCCTCGCGGAAATCGCGGACCCACATGGCCGTGGCCGCCAGGCCACCGAAGGTATAGAAGTGCAGCCGCACCGCTCCGTGCTCTCCAGAGGAGAGCCCCGCGGCGAGATCGCGCACGAACCGGTCGGGCCCGGCCGAGCTGACCAGGTTGGTCAGGGAGAGGCCGTACTTCTGGAGGATGCCGGCCGACGTCGAAACGCCGAAACGCTTCGCGTACCGGAGCAGTCTCCGAACCCCTGCGGGGCCCGGCACGCCGACGCGGATCGGCAGTCTGATGCTCCGGCCTCGCACCTCGCCGACCCAGCGCAGCACCGCATCAGCGTCGAACCCGAACTGGGTGATGATCGACCCACCGAGACCGCGCTCCGCCAGCGCGACGCTCTTGTCCTCGAGAGCCTGCCATAGCGCCTGGTCGCTGATGTCCGGATGCCCCTCGGGGTAGCCGCCGATGCTGACGTGCTGCACGCCGTGCGCCTCGAGTAGTCCGCTCTCGATGACCTCGAGCGCACTGGCAAACGGCCCCATGGGTTCGGACGGGTCGCCGCCGACGACGACCACCCGGGTGACGGCGGCTTCGGCGGCCAGGCGCGCCAGGAAGGCTTCGAGCTCTCCTCGGTCGGTCAACCGCCTGGCCGCGATGTGCGGCACCGGAATGAAGCCGCTCTCGCGTGCGGCGCTTGCCGCCGCGACCCGCATGTCGGTGTCTTCGTTGCCGAGGAAGGTCACGTTGATGAGCGTGCCCGCAGGAACAAGCCCCGCGACCTCGGCTACTGCCTGGATGTCCTTGGCGGTCATCTCGACCGAGTAGTCGGCGAGTAGCCGGTTGGTCTCCGACTCACCCACCCGGGCGTCGAGAACCATGCCGCAGCTCCCTCCTCCCGCGGCTGCGGGTCGAGCAGCGCCCGCGGAGGACTATCTATCCCGATAGTAACTATCTAGATAGATAGCTTGGTCATACTCTGGCGCCGCGAACAACGGCATCTCCCGCCACACGGAAGGGTGGATGGCCAAATCCCGGCGAAATCCTGCGGCCGGAGTGTTACGAGTCGGTCCTGGCCAGAATGCGCCCCAGTGGTCCAACCTCGGCTCCCGAGGACCGCCACGCCCGCGACGACAAGGCCCGCGATGAGCACGGTCCACGACAGTGACTGCAGCGGCTCGACGAGCGCGTCGAACATCGAGGCTACCGCTGTACGTGGAAGGCCGTCTTGCTGCAAGGAGTCCAAGTAGCGGCCGCGGCCGACGTCGGCGGCCAGCAGTACCGCTGCTGACCGTTCGCTGCTATCGAGATGGCCAGGGCGCCGGCGCTGGGCCCCGTCCAGATGCTCGGTACGTTGGGGCTGGGTCGGCTGGCGCCCAAGACGCGAGAGGCGCTGCGGCTGGTCGCCGTAATCGGGCCGGGCCCGGACCGAGCAGCGTGCGGCCGTGCGGCTGCTCGATGAGGCCGCCGCCCTTTTCGAGCAGGCCGGCCAGCCGCTCGACGCCGAGCGGTGCCGGAGCAAGGCGGCCGACACGACCTGGGACGTCGCCCGTTGAGGACCGGCGGTCATCCGCAGCACTGTTGCTCTGACACCGCAACCGGCGCTGGAACTGCCCACTCCGGCTCATGGAACTTCCGGCGTAGGAAGCTGTAGGTCTGGACCGCTGCCGAGATAGCGCAACCAGGGATGAAACCCCGCGCAGCATGTAGCCGCCGCCTTCCCAGAACCTTCCGGCTGCTGCTCGGCTGGGAAGCGTGGCATCACCCCTCGACGAGGGCGAAGGCTTGTTGATGTTAAGGACCTTCGCCCATGCTCCGGCAGCCACGGGCGTGCCCAGACTGGTTGTATGAAGGCCAACACCCTTGTCGTGGATTCGGGCGGCTGGGTCAACTGCCCGCTCCGCGGGAACACCAACGTTGAGGTCTGCTTCGGCTGCAGCTTCTTCGAGGACCTCCGCGACCTCCGGTGGGAGGACGGAAGCCAATCCGGCTACAAGGAACTGCGCTGCACCTACCGGTACCTCCCGCTGCCCGTAGCCGCCGGTTGACCGGACGGCCATCATGGCGGACTCGCGGCCGAGCCGCGAATGCGCCTCGCCGCGCTGTCAGCTGAGGCCGGCGAGTACCTCCTCGATGGGGTGCGCGGCGGCGTGGGCGGGGGGACGGGACAGGTAGACGTTGACGTGGTACCAGCCGTCGCTCTCCTTGCCGGCTGGGTCGATACCCTGCTCGTCCAGCGCCTGTAAGGCGTACGCCTGCTCGGCCTCGTCGGCGAAGCGACGCTGCGGGAAGGTCGTGTCCGGCAGCTGCTCAGTGATCAGACCGTAACTCTCTAATGCCTCGGCAATCCCGTCATATGGCACGGTGCGCAGGCAGAGCGCGACGAACCACGGCTGGCGCTCCTCCGGCGTGGTCTCGAGCAGCCGATCAACGGTGCGTTCAGTGATGTAGCCGATCCCGCCGGTGACCGTGAACACGTCGGCGCACGCCAACAGGTCCGACAGGGTATCGCTGGGCTCGTGCTGCTCGAGGTCTTCGGCGACCCCGGCATCGAGCAGTTCGGCGTGCTGGGCGTACTGAACCGCCGGCTCGGAGGCGTCGACACCCACAATCGTGGGAGCATCCGGTCGCCGTCGGCTGGCGTAGAACTCGCGGTCGGCGGCCAGCAACTCGGCCGTTGACAGCGCCGCAAGCTCCGTCGAGGTGTACCGCTGGTAAAGATCGGGCAAGTCGAGGTCGTGGTTGAGCAGCGCACCGTTGACGCCGTACGAGCAGCAGAGATCGACGACGGTGGGCTGGTCGGCCGGGTACGCGTCGAGCACTCGCCGGAATACCTGTTTGCCGTGCTGGGGGACCTCGTAGTCCAGGTCTCCCAGCCTTCGGTAGTACTCGCGCGGGTCTGGCTGGATGTAGATGTCGTCGAAGTTCGCCTTCTCCAGCATTCCTTCAGCCTCGTGGGCCGACATCGTGCTCATCCCCTTCCATCAGGAGGGTCGCCTTCGCCCGGCTCATAGCGGACGTTGTGATCATAAGTATACGAACGCATCATCGCGCCGACCCCCGCCGCTCCCGCGGGACGGCAAGGCCGTGGGCAGGTGACATCCCGGGACCTATGGCGCTGAACAGCAGTCATCGGTCCCCGGCCGGCCGGTGCCAACGGCTCTACGTCTGCTCGAACCGTGGAGCAACGATGAGGGTGAACCGCGGGCGTGCTGGGAGGTGCCCGATGAGTGAATACGAGATCGCTTCCCACAATCTCGAACCGCAGCCGACAGCGGTGATGCGCGGTGAGATGCCGGCTCGCGAACTCGCCGGCTGGCTGCCCGAGTGCTACAGGGCCGTGCACGAGTACCTACGCGGGATCGGCATCGAGCCGAGCGGGCCGCCGTTCGTCAGGTACACCTTTCTCCGCGACAGTGTCGCGGTCGAGGCCGGCTTCCCTGTCGAACAGGAGGTCGCGGGGGACGTACGGGTGGAGCCGTCGGCTCTGCCAGGGGGACAGGCGGCCGTGACGACCCACTTCGGCCGCTACGAAGACCTTGAAGCGGCGTACAAGGCAGTCCTCTCCTGGCTCGAAGCACACGGGTACGCGGCCATCGGGCCGCACTGGGAGGTCAACTACACAAATCCCCAGACAGAGCCCGACCCGAGGGCGTGGCGTACGGACGTCGTCGTTCCCTACCGGGGTTCGCGCCAGAGCGACCGGACGTGAGCCGGGATGGCGCGAGCGCACCGCACCGCCGTCGCTGTCGTGGCCGTCTTGACCTTGATCGGAGCGGCCGCGATCATCGGTGTGTTCGCGGCACTCGACCAGGAGGCACCGGTGGGCCGGGCACCGAGCCCCACGGCCGTGCCCCAGCCGACCAGGGCACCCCTGACCGGCGAGATCGTCGGCGAGGACGCCGACCTGGACCATCCGGCGGTGGCCATCAAGGTGTCTGACGTCGAGCAGGCGCACCCGCAGGTTGGTGTGGACCGCGCGGACATCGTGTTCGTCGAGCCGATCGGCGTCTCGTACACCAGGTTGGCGGCCGTCTTCCACTCCGACGTCCCCGAGTTGGTCGGGCCGGTTCGGTCGGTCCGTCCGCCGGACGCCCCGCTGCTCAGCCCGCTGAAGGCGGTGTTCGGCCACACCATGGGCTCCGCCTGGGTGATGGAGTACGTCGACTCGGTCGCGGACCTGGACAGCCTGGGCACCACCACAGTGCGGGGGACGGGTGCCTACGTCCTGGACCAGCAGCGACCGCAACCGGACCACGTGTTTGCCCAGCCTCAGGTGCTGCTGGAACTCTCCGAGCGGACCGCCGCGCCAACGCCTTACTTCAGCTACGCAGCCGACGCAGAGCGCAGTTCCGCTGCGTTGTCGGGCGAGCCGGCGCAGGCCGTCGAGATTCCGTACGGAGCGAACTGGCAGGTGACGTGGACGTACGACGATACGTCCGGGCGTTACCTGCGATCCGAGCCCTTCGGTCCGCACATGTTGGTGGACGGCACCCGGGTCAGCGCGGTCAACGTGCTTGTCCTTGAAGTCGCCTCGGAGGTCGGAAAGATCGGTGACGCTGGCGGTGCGCCGGTCCCGATCCTGCAGCTGGTTGACGGCTCCGGTAGCTTCATCGCCTTCTCGGGCGGCTACTCGGTCACGGGAACGTGGTCGAAGGGAGCCGTCACCGACCAGTTCGAACTGCGAACGGACGACGGCGAGCCCCTTGCGCTCGCTCCTGGCAACACCTGGGTCGAGCTTCCAGCGCCATCAGCAGGTGTCGCGACGCGCTGACATTGCTCGAAGCGATCACCACAGGAGTACAAGGTCCCGCCCAGACATGACCATAGACACCTAAGACCCGAGTGTGGCCAGCGCATACTGGTTTCGGATCACTCTGATCGGAGGACGGTCATGCTTAGCCGCCGTAAGATCATTCAAGTCGTGGCCGTCCTGGGGTTCGGCGTGGCGCTCTTGCTGGGCGTTGCGGTCCCGGCCAGTCCGGCCCCCACGACCCGGTGAGGTTCCCGACGGGTTCGTCGGCGACTCGGGCCGACCGGCAGGCGTTCGAGTCGTGTTCGGCGCCGTCCATCGCAGCGCTCAAGGCCTGGAAGGGCAGGTCGCCGTATACGGCCGTGAACATCTACTTCGGGGGCAACAACCGCGGCTGCGCGCAGCCCAACCTGACCACGGCGTGGGTCACCCAGGCCAACGCGCTCGGGTGGCGGCTGCTGCCTACGCGCTGTACGCGGATGTGGAGCACTACGACCGCACCGACGCGACCTGCCGCACGGCGGTTCGACGGTACGTGTCCGCGTGGACAAGACGTTGCACGCTGCGGGCTTACCTGGCGGGAGTCTACGTGCACCAGGACTCCGGGCTCAGAGACCTGGCCGGCACCTATAACTCCACGACTTATGCACGCCCAGACGCGGTGTGGATGGCTCGCTGGGACGGCAAGAAGTCGCTTACCGGATGGCCCACCGCCCCCAACAGTTACTGGGCGTACTGGCAGCGGGCCAAGCAGTACCGCGGCGACCACAACGAGACCTGGGGCGGGGTCACGATCAACATCGACAGCGATGTCATCAAGGGCCCCGTCGCCACTGTGGCAAGGACGTACAAGGTGACTAGCAGCACAGCGCTCAACGCCCGCACCGGCCCGGGCACGTCGTACCCGGTGACGGGCAGCGCGCTGCCTCGTGGCGCGCTCGCCTACGTGATGTGCCAGAAGGCGGGCAGCAAGGTCGGTACAACCGCGGTGTGGAACAAGTTGGTCGACGGCCGCTGGGTCAGCGACTACTACGTGTCCAACCGGTCAAACACCACGTGGAGCTCACCCGTCCCGCGGTGCCCGTAGTCCGGGTCCCTACCAAACGGTGGTCAGACCTTGACGACGCTCTCGTAGTTGGCCGGCGTGGTCGAGCCACCTGGGAACAGTTGCCGCTCGCGGAGCCATTCCTGAGACTCCTGGTACATGTCCGCGCTGTAGGGCAGGAACGCGATCCGCTCCCCGGGTCCGAAGCGGCGCACATCGATGAGCGCGTGGAAACGTTCGGGAACCTCGCGGAGGTAGTAGTGCTTGTACCGCTCCGGCGCGAGGTCGAGGTCCATCTGGGCTCGCTTGAGCGCGCGGAAGTAGTGTTCGACGTCAGCGGGGTCGATGTCGTCGGCGAACATGAAGCCGCCGATGAACGTCGCGTCTGTGACCTGGCGGAAGCCCTGCTGCTCGAGCAGGTACGTCGCCGCACCCCATGCCGTGAGGGCAGGCACCTGGCGGTCGAGTGCGAGATCGACTCTGTCGTACGGGTAACCGAGGAACCGTAGCTTGATCTGATCCGCGTTCAGGAAGGGTTCGAGCGCCTGAAGCGTCGCGAAGTGACTGCCGGAGTGGTAACCGACGGCGACATCGACGTCGGCCAGGTCTTCGGGCGTAGTGATCGCCGACTCCGGGGGAACGTACACGCCGCACGGGATCACCGAGTAGGCGCCGCCCCACATCCTGCCGCCGCGGTGCTCGCCGGCAGCCTCGTTGACAGCCCAGTGGCAAGCGCAGCTCAGCCCCTTCTTGCCATGCTCACCGGTGGCGTAGTGCTCGAACGCGCCTTCTTTGTATTCGGCGGGCGCGCCGCCCTCCGACCGGTTGAGCTCGGCACCGACCTCGAGGAGCGCGACCTCGAAGTCATAGTCGAGCCCTTCGTCAGTGAAATAGCCCTTCTCGTGGGCGATCCACTCCTGAAGCCGTCCGTGCGTCGAGATCTGCAGCCTAGCCATCCGATCCGACCTCCCGATCATCGCTTGCTGTCACGATATGCAGGTCACGTTAATCAGTACAACGGCCAATACATTGATCTATCGATAGAATTCTTTTATGGATCAGCCTTCCGGGATCTCGCTCGACAGGTTGCGGGTGTTCGTCGCCGTCATCGAGCACGGCGGCTTCACCGCAGCGGCTCGGCACCTTCGCGTCAGCCAACCGACCGTGTCATTCCATGTACGGGAGCTCGAGCGCGCCTTCGGCGCGAAGTTGCTGTCGTCCCGCGGGCGCGATCACGGCCTGACTGCGGCCGGTGAAGTGGTCGCGTCCTTCGCCCGGCGTGTCCTTGGGGACGTAGCCTCGACCCAGCGGCGGTTGGCAAGCCTGGAACAGGGCAAGGCCGGCCGGGTTAGGCTTGGCGCCAGCCTGGCCTTCGAGCAGGCGTTCTTCTTCGACGAACTGATCGCTCCGTTCCTCGATGCGCACGAGCAGGTCGAACTCTCGATCGTCTTCGACACCAGCCGGAAGATCGCCGAGGCCGTTCTGGAGCGGACCGTCGATCTCGGCTACGTGATGGGCGCGCCGGTACCTCCTGACCTGCACTATGAGCATCTCCACGACAGCGTCGTGGCATTCTTCGTCTCCAGTGACCACGCGCTGGTGGCGCAGGCCGCTCCGTCGGCGACGGCCGTGGGACGCGCAGGACTGATCACGGTTCCGATGGACTCGGCCGAGTGGGCCTACTACGCCCAAACGCTCCGGGCCGCTCGGATGAACCGCTACCGAGTGGCATTGGAGGTGAGCGGAATGCAGGCACGGGTGCAGGCCGCCCGTTCCGGCCTCGGTGTGTTGGTGACGTTCTGGCCGCCGTATGCGCGCCACACCGAGTTGACCGGGCTTCGTCGGCTCGATCTGCGCAGCGGACCGATGCCAGGCCCGGAGTTCGGACTGCTGCGCCGGGAGGACGCTCCCACCGACCCGGCTGCCCGGGCGCTCACATCCTGGCTTCGCGATGCCACCCGCCAGTCGGTCACTGGCCGCACGTGACCAGCGCCGTCGGGCCGAAGGGCCGGGCCTTTCGGCCCTGTCTCGTTCGCGACGCGACGCAGGATGATTGTGTAGGGAATTCCGGTGACCGTAGAGCCCGGAAGTGACTGCCGTGGAATCTGTGATCCGCACGTACGAGCTCACGAAGCACTACGGCCGCACGGTGGCGGTGGAGTCGCTGGACCTCGAGGTGCCCGCAGGGCTCGTCTTCGGCTACCTCGGTCCGAACGGCGCGGGCAAAACCACGACGATTCGGCTGCTGGTCGGGCTGCTGCGGCCGACGGGTGGGCGTGCAGAGGTGTTGGGGATCGACGTTGTTCGAGACCCGGACGGTGTCCAAGCCCTCGTCGGATACCTGCCGGGCGACTTCAAGGCCTACCCCGACCTCACCGGAGAGCAGTACCTGCGCTACCTCGGCAACCTCAGGGGTGGTGTGGAGTGGAAGACGACCGCTCGGCTCGCCGAGCGCCTCGAACTCGACCTCGACCGCCGGATCGGGGCGCTGTCACACGGCAACCGACAGAAGCTCGGCATCGTGCAGGCGTTCATGAGCGAGCCGGAGTTGCTCATCCTCGACGAGCCAACAAGCGGGCTCGACCCGCTGATACAGCGCGAGTTCCTCGCGATGCTGCGGGAGGCTCGCGACGCGGGGCGCACCGTCCTCCTGTCGTCGCACATCTTGTCCGAGGTGGAGGCGGTCGCCGATGTCGTCGGCATTCTCCGCCAGGGACGGCTTGTCGTCGTGGACTCAGTGGAGAGTCTGAAGGCCAGAGCACTCCGCCGCATCGACCTGACCTTCGCCGGTGAGCCACCGGCAGCGGTCCTCGCCCGAGTCCCAGGGGTGAAGGAGGTCGTCACCAGCGACGCGACGGCCCATCTTGTCGTCGAGGGGTCGACTGCCGACCTCATCGCGGCGCTGGCGCCGTACCGAGTCGACGACGTGATCTCGCACGAGGCTGATCTCGAGGAGATCTTCCTCGCCTACTACGGCCGCGAGGAGCGTTGAGATGTTCGGCGACGTCTTCCGCAAGACGCTGTACGACCAGCGCCGCGCGATCATTGGGTGGGGCCTTGGCGTCGCTCTCATGGTTCTGCTCATGTCCGCCATCTGGCCGTCGATCCGGGAAGGTTTCGACGAGCAACTGCTCGCGGCCTACCCGGAGATGATTCAGCGGCTCTTTGATATCGAAGCCATCGTTACCGGTGCGGGGTTCCTGAACGCCGAGCTGTTCAGCATCTTGCTCCCGGCGCTGTTCATTGCCTACGGGATCGGCCGAGGCGCCCGGCTCGTGGCGGGAGAGGAGCAGGACGGGACTCTCGAGGTGGTCATCGTCAGCCCGGTCTCGCGCACCCAGATCCTCCTGCACAAGGCCGCCGCCCTAGCGCTGGGCATCATCGCGCTGGGCATCGTGCTGCTTGCCGCCACGATGCTGGCGTCGCTTGTCGTCGACATGGGAATCCCCGTCGCCCACGCCGCGATCGGAGCCCTGTCCATGGTGCTCATCGGGATACAGCACGGCTGGCTGGCGCTCGCGGTCGGCGCGGCGTCCGGACGTCGGGTGCTCGCGGTCGCCGTGTCAGCCACGTTCGCCGTGATGGGCTACGTGCTCCACGTCATCGGTGCGCTCGTCGAAGCCGTCGAGCCGTGGCAGCCGGCGTCTCCGTTCACCCAGGCGATCGACGCCGGGCCGATCAGCGGGACGGTGCCGGCGGGCTTCGCGTGGCTGGCGCTGTCGGCGGTCGCGTTCATCGCGGCGGCCCTGCTGCGGTTCGACCGGCGCGACATCGCGACGGCCTGAGTAATTGCCGACGCACCGGCTACCTGTGGTGGCGCGATTGCTGCTCGGCCCACGTGGGCGCTGCCGCGACTCGTAGGCTGATCCGTCAACGGCCCCGGCTCGACAAGCCGGTCGAGGTCATTCACTGTCCTGAAGGCTTTCGTGCAGACGTTCCTCCCGTACCCAGACTTCGGCACCACGGCGCGCATTCTCGACACCCGGCGGCTGGGCCGGCAGCGCGTCGAGGCGCTCCAGGTGCTGCGCGGCCTCATCGTCCCTGGTCACGGCTGGCGGCACCACCCGGCCGTCAAGATGTGGGCCGGCTACGAAGAGGCATTGGTCCGTTACGCCCTGGAGGTCTGCACTGTGTGGCGCGAACTGGGCTACGCAGACACGGTCGAAGGGAAGATCAGAGCCGATTTGGAAGCCGCGACGGGAGTGGCCACCGTGCGGACCCAGGAAGCGCTGGCCGCGGCAGGGGAGTTGCCTCCGTGGCTCGGGTCCGAGGCGTTCCACCGCAGCCACCGGTCTGCGCTGCTGCGAAAGAACCCGGAGCACTATCGCCGCTGGTTTGCGCATGGACCGGCCGACCTCCCGTACGTCTGGCCGGAGTCCGACCGCTCCCCGCGCGCATCGCAGCACCATTGATCAATGCGTGACGGCGTACCGATCCACCTCGCTGTGAGACCTTCTCGCCGGTGACGTTTTCGGCATCATGCGGTAGATGGGCCGGCTCGAGCGTTGGCCGCGGAGCGCTGCGCAACTCGTCGACTGTCAGCAACGGCTCGCCAGCGCGGCCGAGTCGGTGCTGGCCGCGGATCCGTGGACGCCTCCCGAGGTACCGGTCGTGGGTGGATGCTTCGTCGCCTTCGCTCGCGGCTACTCCGGCCCGGGCAGCGCCGGCGACCCTGCATGGGCGGCAGCCGTCGGCTGGAGTCAGGGCACCGTCGTGGCGAGCGCTGTGGTGACTCAGCGGGTACCGGCGCCCTACGTGCCGGGCATGCTGGCGCTGCGTGTGGGCCCGATCCTCGCAGCCGCCGTCGAGCGCTTGGCGGTTCAGGTGAACGTGCTGCTCGTCGATGCGACAGGGTTCGACCATCCCCGGCGTGCGGGGTTGGCGGTTCATCTCGGGGCTGAGCTGAGCATCCCGACCGTGGGCGTCACCCACCGCCCGCTGGTGGCCCGCGGCCCGCTGCCGAGCGGACTCCGAAGGGGTGTGCGATGGCCGTTGGTCATCGACGACCAGCTTGTCGCGTACTGGGTATGCACCCGATCCGGCGCACGTCCCGTGGTGGCACACGGGGCCTGGCGCACCAGCCCGGACACCGCCGCCGACACCGTGCTCGCCGCGTCGACTCCGCAAGCCCGGACGCCTCAGCCGCTGCGGGAAGCCCGTCGGGTGGCTCGGAAGGCTCGGGCGGGGGTGAGTGATCGCTGACGATGCAGGTGCCGCGCTCCGGGACCAGCGGGACGGACGGCCCGCGCGACCGGGACTCCCGGCCCTGTGCCTCGGACGGCAGCGGTGGTGTCCTGGCATTGGTTCGCATCGACGAGACGAGGTGGTTGCCGATGTCCCATGCGGTTGTGCACTTCGAGATAGGTGCTCAGGATGCCGCGAAGGTGCGCGAGTTCTACCGGTCGTTGTTCGGTTGGCAGTTCGACACGACGGACCCCAGCTATGGCGTGATCGCCGACACCGACGGCGGGATCGGCGGCGGCGTCATGCAGATCCGCGAGAACATGACTCCCTACGTCACGATCTACGTGGCCGTCGACGATCTGTCCGAGATGCTCAGCCGGGTCGAGGAACTCGGCGGTGCCCGGGTGGTCGGGCCGCGACCGATCCCCGGCGTAGGAGAGTTCGCCATGTTCACAGATCCGGAGGATCACCTGATCGGCTTGATCAGCACCGGTCGAGCCTCGTCCGACTCCGAATGACCGCGCAGCGAGGCGCGGGTTCTCGCCCTCGACTCCGCCGCCGGTTCGTGCCACCGCAGCACGGCGCCTGGGCGATGCTCGCGGCGCCCTACTTGGCGGGCGTCCTCGTCGCTGGCTGGACCTGGGTCGCAGCGCCGCTTGCCGTCGCCTGGCTGGCCGGTTACCTGTTGTCGTACTACCTGCTACAGGCGGTGAAGACGCGCAGGTACCGCCGCTGGAAGTACCAACTCCTCCTGTATGCGGTGCTGGGGGCGCCTGCTGCGGCTCTGGTCGTGTTTGCTCGACCGGTGGTGCTGTGGTACGCGCCGGCGTTCGCCGTGCTGCTGGCCGTCAACGCCTGGTACTCGGCTCGCCGGCAGGAACGCTCGCTGGTCAACGATCTCGCCTCGGTCGTCCAGAGCTGCCTGATGGTGTTCGTGGTCGCTTCCGTCGCCGGCGTCGGTCCGGCGACGATGGCCGGGGTGTTCGCCGCCTGCGTGGCCTACTTCGCTGGGACTGCCTTCTACGTCAAGACGATGATCAGAGAGCGGGGCAGCCGGGTCTACCGGCGCTGGTCGGTGGCGTATCACGTCGCGGCGCTCGGTCTCGCACTGTGGCTCGGGCCCGCGCTGGCGGTACTGTTCACGTGGCTGCTCGTCCGAGCGGCTGTGCTGCCTCGGCATAGTCTCAGCCCGAAGCAGGTCGGTCTCATCGAGATCGGGAACACAGTGCTGCTGCTGGTGGCCATCGGTGTGACCTGGGCCTAGCCTTCCCGATTGTCAGGCTCGCTGGGTCTGTTCATGCACATTCACAACTTGTCAGGCCTGGCGAGTCGTTAGCCTGCGAGGGGGAGCGTGATGATGTCGAACACGGAGGCCGGCGCACCGATTGTCGTCGGGGTGGATGGCTCGGAGGATTCCTTGCGGGCGCTGGACTGGGCCGCCGCCGAGGCTGCGCGCCACGGCTGGCCGCTGCGGCTGGTCTACGCGCACCCGCCGAGCGATACGCTCCGTCCGGCCGTCGACGCGCTTCGTACGGATCCGAGCGGGCAGGACAGCAGACTGTCCGCTGCCCAGGACCACGTCGCGCGGGAGTTCCCAGGCTTGTCGTTGTCGACCGTCGAGCGGGAGGGGCCCGCGCCACGTGTCCTGTTGGAGGAGAGCGAGCAGGCTCGGATGCTCGTGGTGGGCAGGGAAGGCCTCAACCGGTTCGGCCAGTCAGTCCTCGGATCGGTCTCGTTAGCGTGCGCAACGAACGCGCGTGTGCCCGTGGCGGTGATCCCGATGGCGTGGGACCCGCCGGAGAAGCCGTACGGCCGCGTTCTCCTTGGCGTCGATGGGTCAGAGAAGTGCCAGGCAGCCACGCACTACGCGTTCCAGGCAGCGGCCGACCGGGGCGCAGAGCTGGTGGTCGTCTACGCCTGGCACCGGCCCACCGGCCATCCGGAACGATGGCAACTCGACACCGAGGATCCCGATGTCAAGGCGCACTTCCGAAGAATCCTCGCGGACTCCATCGGCCGCTGGCAGGACAAGTACCCGGACGTCGCCGTCACAGCGGTCGATGAGGTCAACCACCCTGCCATGGCGCTGGGACGGCACGCCGTCACAGCCGACCTGGTCGTCATCGGCGGGAGGGGGCACGGCACCGTCACGGGTGCCTCACTCGGTTCGATCGCGTTAGCCGTCCTGCGGCACATCGACCGCCCGATCGTGGTCGTCCACCAACCATAGCGGGAGGCCAGCCAGTAGCGGCGCGCCGTCGTATGGCGTGTCGCGCCCGATTGGGGGTAAGTCGGCAGGCACATCGAGCGGGCGAAGGGGGCGGACCGCCACGGCAGGAGATGATGCATATGGCACGCGGCGGCCTCGAGCACGGGCCGGCAAGTGACGCTCCCCCCGAGCCGGCTCCGGAGAAACCTAGACAGCTTGACAGGCGGTCCTGGAAGGATGTTGTCAAGCGAAGCGTGATCGGCTACCAGCGTGACGGCCTCGGAGACCTGGCCGCTGCGCTGACCTACTTCGCCATACTGTCGATCTTTCCTGCGTTGCTCGCTCTGGTCTCCATCCTTGGCTTGCTGGGCACCGATGTCACCCAGTCGCTGCTGGACGACCTCGGTGGGGTGGCACCGGGACCGGCGCGGGACATCATCGACACAGCTCTCGAGAACCTGTCGGCGAACCAGGGCGCGGCGGGTGTCGCTTTCATCGTCAGTCTGGCGATCGCGCTGTGGTCGGCATCCGGCTACGTGGCCGCGTTCATGCGCGCGTCCAACACGGTGTACGGCATGCCCGAGGGCCGTCCGATCTGGAAGACGATCCCCGTCCGACTGGCCATCACGTTGACGCTCATGGTCCTCCTGGCGGTTGGTGCCGTCATCGTCGTGTTCACCGGGCCGCTCGCCCGGCAGGTAGGTCAGCTGATCGGCCTCGGCGACGCGGCCGTCACCGTGTGGGAAATCGCCAAGTGGCCGTTCCTTGTTCTCGTCGTCATTGTGATCTCCGCGATCCTGTACTGGGCGGCTCCGAACGTCAAACCGCCCGGTTTCCGCTGGATCACCCCAGGAAGCGCACTCGGCGTGCTCATCTGGATCGTCGCCTCGGCGGCATTCGCCCTGTACATCGCGAACTTCGGCAACTACAACCGGACGTACGGCGCCATGGCCGGTGTGATCATCTTTCTCATCTGGCTGTGGATATCCAACATCGCCATCATGTTCGGACTAAAGTTCGATGCTGAGCTACTGCGTAGCCGCGCAATCGAGGCGGGCCACCCGCCTGAGCAGGAGCCATATGTCGAGCCCCGCGACACCCGCAAGTTCGACAAGGGGAAGTCCTAGGTCGCTACCCCGCTAGGCAGCGATACCGCCGTTAGCTCAGGGCTTGCGTCCGACGCCTCCGAAATTGTTCGCGTCCCCTTTCGGGTCAGTCTCAGGGTTGGGACGCCATTCGGAGATGAGTACCACGCCAGGCTCCACGAGTTCGAGACCTTCGAAGTATCCGGCGATCTGTTCCGGGCTGCGCAGGTGGTATGGGACTGGAGCGTTCTCGTTGTACTGCCGGTGCGACTCGACGACCTCCTCGCTGGTGTTGGTGCCGTCAGAGATGGTGAGGTAGCTGCCGGAGGGCACGGCGTCCATCAGCCGCCGCACGATAGATCGGGCCTCGTCGTAGTCCTCGACGTGGCCCAGGATGCCGAGGAGCATGATCGCGATCGGTTGGTCGAAGTCCAGCGTTTCCGCAGCCAACTGCACAATCTTGTCGGGTTCATGCAGGTCGGCGTCGACGTAGTTGGTGACACCTTCGGAGGTGCTCGTCAGTAAGGCGCGCGCGTGTACGAGGACCAGGGGGTCGTTGTCGACGTAGACAATACGCGACTCCGGTGCCACTCGTTGGGCGATCTCGTGGGTGTTGTCGACGGTGGGCAAACCTGTACCGATGTCCAGGAACTGTCGGACGCCTGCCTCACCGGCCA
>CAZMXH010000032.1:0-16282 GCA_964570165.1 uncultured Actinomycetes bacterium | reverse complement strand
CCATGCAGACGCCGAAGAAGTCGACGAACATCAGCTCGACGATGGGCCGCATGCCTTCGGTCGCGGCACCGATCGCCAGTCCCATGAAGGCGGTCTCAGAGATCGGCGTGTCGATGATCCGGTCTGGTCCGAACCGGTCCAGTAGCCCTGCGGTCGAGCTGAAGATGCCGCCGTACTTCCCGACGTCCTCGCCGAGATAGACGACAGACGGCTCGCGCTCCATCTCCTGCGCGATTCCCTCGACCATCGCCTTGGCGGTGGTAAGCCGCCGCGTGGCTTCGGCGCGGGGTGCTTCGGTGACCGTCACGATGAACCTCCCTCAGGCGAAGACGTACGACAGCGCGGTGGCCGGGTCCGGCTCCGGGCTGTTCTTGGCGAACGTGATGGCGTCCTCGACCCGCGCGTTGGCCTCCTCGCGGATGCTGGTGACCGTGGCGTCGTCGAGCAGACCCGCGTCCCTCAGGGTCTTCTCGTACCGCGGAATCGGATCGCGGTCCTCGATGCCCTCGAGGTCGTCGCGGTAGACCTGTGGGTCGCCCTCGAAGTGACCCCGCATCCGGAGCGTGTGGACCTCGATCAGGGACGGACCCTCGCCGGCCCGTGCCCGTGCGACGGCGCGGCCCGCGGCCGCGTAGACGGCCTCCACGTCGTTGTCCTCGATCCGCTCGCCCGGGATCCCGTAGGCCTTGGCCCGGTCGGCGTTCGAGGCGATCGGCGGCGACGCCGAGCGCGGGACCGAGCTGCCCCAGTCGTTGTCCTCGACCACGTAGACCCCCGGTAGCGCCCACAGCGCCGCGAGGTTGATCGTCTCGTGAAACGCGCCCTGGTTGGCGGCATCTTCACCGGTGACCGCGACCGCGATCCGGTCGGTGCCCCGGCGCTTGAACGCGAAGGCCGGGCCGAGCGAGGGTGGGTAACCTTCCGCGATGATCCCCGAGCAGGAGAAGTGCGTCGAGGGGTCGAACAGGTGCATGTGGCCGCCGCGGCCGCGGCTGAGCCCCGTCTCCCGTCCGAAGATCTCGGCGGCCATCTTGCGCAGGTCGACGCCGTGTGCGATCGCCACATGGTGCGGCCGGTGAGTGGCGGTGACGGCATCGTCCGCCGTGAGGTGCGCGCAGACACCTGCGGCTACTGGCTCCTGCCCGTTGGACAGGTGCATCTCGCCCGGGACGAGGCCTGCGCCGATGTCGAAGACCGGCGACTTGTCCGCGTGGTACTCGCGGACCATCGCATCTTCGAAGGTTCGGCAGAGCACCATCGTGCGGTAGAGATCAGTACGCACCGACGCCTCAAGCGTCGGCTTCGCTTCCATTGTGGTCATGCAGTCTCCTCTCCCCGCCGTGCGGCAGCTGTCTGATCAATCCGATCGTGAGCTACTGAGCACGGCGCTCGTACCCGTCTGCGCGAGGAATATGCACGTGCGAGTCGGGCCGGCTGGCCCATTTGCGCGAGGGCTGCCCGCCCCGCGCACCGGCCGCGCGGTGGCGGTAGCGGCAGGCGGTGAACGCGGCTAGCCGGCAGTGCCGAACCCGCTGGTAGTGACCATGTTCAGGAACACCACGAGCGCCGCCGCCGCGTTCGCGTGCAGGCCGACCTCGACGTGTTCCACGCCTGACACTGCGGGCGGAGAGTGCCGACTGCGCACAACCTCAAGAGGCGAACTTCTCCCTAGTGATCAAACTCCCGCTGGAGCGCTGCCTTTCGCAAGATCACCGCAAGTTTGATCACCAAGGAGAAGTCTGCCTCTTGAGGTCACGCTAAGGTTCCGCCGCCGGGAGCCGACCAGGCCCGACGGCGGAGGACCGACGCGACAATCCGCACCGACGCGCTTGCCCAGGCTGGAGCGCGCTACCACGGTGACCGGTGTGGCTCCGTGGGCTGACCGGACGGCGGGCGGTTGCGAGAGGAGAGGGATCAGCGTTTCAGGGTGATGGCCCGCCCGACGTGCTCGTCGACGGGGAGAGCCTCGTGGGCCTCGACGATCGCACGCAGGGTGCTCGCAACCTCGGCCGGCAGCGGCGCAGACCGCGAAGCCGCCACATCGACGCCGCAGATCAGCAGTTCTTCGGTTGCCACGCAGTGGCCGCGGTCGCCATGCCACATGGCATGCCACAGGTGTGCACGCTTGCCGTCCGTGCCGAGAACCTGAGTGGACACGCGCAAGGGATCACCCTCGACCGCCTCCCGCAGGTAGCGGACATGCGCCTCGAGCGTGTACATGGACAGCCCGCTGCGCTCGCGAAACTCCTCGTCCATGCCGATCAGGTCGAGCAAGGCATCCGTGGCGTGACCGAAGACCAGGACGTAGAACGCCTCGCTCATGTGGCCGTTGTAGTCCACCCACTCCGGCCTGACGTGTTCGGCGTGCAGCCACAGGGGCGCCTGCACCGGCGAGGGCCCGGCCGCGTCATGTGGCGAGGCCACGTCCAGCACCAACTCCCGCACGTCCTGAGAGGTCAGACAAAGCGGCCAGTGTAGCGAGCCGGATCACGGGCGCGTCTCGGCCGGCTCACGCCATCGGCGGTGCATCGTCGGCGGCCACGCGGGCACCGAGTGGGTCGCCGTTGAGGGCCTCCAGCGTTCGCACCACCTGACAGGCCAACAGCGCCTGGGTACGGGTCTCCTGATCTGCGAGGTCGAGACCCGCGATCTCCGAGATCCGGGCGAGGCGGTACTTGAGAGTGCTCACGTGCACGGCGCATTCGGCGGCAACCGTTCGCTGATGCCCCCAGTTGCGCAGGTAGGAGTGCAGCGTTCTCACCAGTTCGGAGCCCCGTTCGGCGTCATAGGCCAGCAGCGGTTGCAGCATGTGCCGCGCGAAGCCGACGAGGTCGTCCAGGTTGTCAGTCTGCAGCAGCGCGGTGTAGCCGCGGAGGTCGCCGACGGACACCACCTTCCCCCGGCTCCCGAGGTGCTGGACCAGTTGAAGGACCTTGCAGGCTTCCCGGTAGCCGGCTTCCATCTCCCAGAGGTGCCCCAAGCGACGGCTGACGGTGGCCGTGGCGCTTGTACGGTGAAACGTTCGCTCCACCGCCGCCACCACGCGCCTGGCCGCGTCGGCCGCCGCCTTCTCCGCGTCCCCCTCGATGGCGAACAGAACGTGGCCGTCCTGGTAGCTGATCAGCGCCTCCGGATGCTGGCGGCTTAGCGTCTGCGCCGTCAGCCCCTGGACCATCCTCGGGGTCGGCGCGGCGACCCTCGCATGTCCTTCATCGACGTGCCACGCGATGAGGACCAGATAGTAGGGCGGTGTGAAGTGGTGATCGAGGCGTTCCAGGCGCCTGTTGATGGACTCGTCGGCCCTACCGCCCAGCAGTTCGTTGATCAGCTCGCCGGTCAGGCGATGCTGGACGTCCTGAGCGACCTGCTCCCGCAGCAGGTGCACACCCACGATTGCCGCGGCCAGCGGCAGCCGCGCCGAGGCCTCGGCAAGGTCGTCGTCGGCGGCGTGCAGGCTTGACACGTACGCCGCCAACTCGCCGTCGACAACGACGGGCATGAGGCTCCGGGTCGCTGCGTGCGGGAACGCCTCGGGAAGGCTGAGGATCAGGGGCGCGGTGTCCGTACCGCGCAGGTCGCGGAGCGCGTCGGAGGTTTGCAGCGGTGCCCTCAGGGCCAGCCACTCGTGATCGGCGATGGGGACGGCGGGAACCCCGGAGGGCCAGGCCATGGACCGTATCTCGAACGAGGGAGACTCCACGAGCAGCGGCGCACCGACCAGATCCGCCAGCGATCGGACGGACTGGTGCAGGGGGCGGTCCTGCAGGGCATCCCGGAGCAGATCCAACGCACGGCCGAAGACGAAGCGGGTGTCATCCAGAGCCTGCTGCGCCGCAGTGTGTGCGGCGACGGCTTCCTCGAGTTCCCGCCGGGCGCCAAGGACGACACCGACGCTGGCGCCGAGTTCGACGACGCCCGCGCGGGCGTCCGCGTTCCCGGCGCCGTCGTGCCCGAAGGCAAGCAGCGCACCCGCGACACCGTCCCCCGAGCCTACGGGAGCGGCGACGAGATGGGCGAAGTCACGATCGGTCATGAACGCGGCCAGCTTGGGCGCGTCGCGCAGGTAGAGGCGACCAACCGATGGACCAATGGTCACCGCCTTGCCCGCCAACAGCGTCTCGCGCAGCATCCTGCCGACGGCTGGCAACGCCAGCGGCGCCGGCGTCGCGTCCGGGGCATGTGGCAGGCGCTCGAGAGCCGCCAGGGTGGAGGCGGCTGCGTGTTCGCGATCGAGCAGCAAGACGCCTACGACCTGGAACACGCCGATATCCAAGCCCTTGCGGAGGAGCGCCGTGACCCGATGGTGCAGTTCATCGTGCTTGCTGCCGATCTCGGCCAGTACGCCGAGACGCCACTCGTTCGCGAGATGCGCCCGGAATGCCGCGTGGCGGCGTGCAAGTCCCTCGCCGAGCATCAGGCCCCACTCCGCAAGGGCTTCGCTGGAGGGCGGAGCGTCGTTGCGAGACGTGACCGCGACCACACCGCGGTCGATGCCGTCGACTGGCAAGGGTGCCGCCGTGACGCAGCGGACCCCTCTCAGCAGCCAGTGCTCGGCTAGCTCAGGGTTCACCGCCCCCGCTGGCCACCGGCCGATTTCGGCTAGGCGATCCATGACCGCCGCGTCCTTCGAGGCGATACGTGAGACGCGGTGACTCTCTAGATCGGACCCATTGGGACCCAGCAGCAGGTAGGTCTCCTCGTTTCGCGCGGCGAGCAGCACTGCGATGCGGGACTCACCGTCGGAGAGCCGGGCGGCCCGCTCGGTGAGCCATCGCTCCCACAGCTCCGGCCGGGCCAGAAACGACGCCCATGAGCTTGCGAGTTGCACGTTGCTCCCGATCAGTCACACCGTCCTATGTCCGAATTGGATGATATGAGGCGAGAAAGTTGGTCCGTCTTGGGTGGGGTCGTCCCGCGGTGCCTCCTGTTACGGTCACGCGGCAACCAGCTGCTATCGAGGAGACTGCCTTGGCGGACGTCAGACCTCTCGTCCTGGGGATCGATGCGGGCGGGACCATGACCGACACGCTGCTCGTCGACGAGTACGGCAGATTCGCGGTCGGCAAGGCGGCGACCACGCCGCACAACGAATCGGAAGGCTTCCTCGCGTCGGCAGCGGACGCGGCGAGCTACTGGGATCTCAGCCTTGACGACCTGTTCGGCGAGCTCGCTGTCGTCCTGTACTCCGGCACCGGCATGCTCAACACCTTGCTGTCGCGGACGGGCCGCCGCGTCGGCTTGCTCGTGACCCGGGGCATGGAGGACGCGATACTGATGGGTCGCGGACTGCAGGCCTGGACCACCTACTCCTACTCGGACCGGCTGCACGCGGTCACACACGCGCACCCCGAGCCCCTCGTCGGCCGAGAGCTTGTGTACGGCGTCACCGAGCGCACCGACCAATTCGGCGCCGAAGTCATCCCCGTCTACGAGCACGAGGTCGTGATTGCCACCAAGAATCTCGTCGAGCAACGGGTCGAGGCGATCTGCATCTGCTGCCTGTTCTCATCCGCCGACGACACCCACGAGCGCCAGATCGCCGACATCGTGGGCCAAGTGCTCGCCGAGCACGGCGTGGACATCCCCGTGTACCGCTCTTCCGCGGTGCGTCCGGTCATTCGTGAGCAGTCGCGGCTCAACAGTGTCGTGATCGAGGCGTACGCCGCCGACAAGGGGCGCGAGCAACTACTCGGCGTCGAGCAGGCCGCCCGGCGGCACGGCTTCGCCTACAACGTCCAGACCGTCCTGTCATACGGCGGCCTGGCGAGCGTCCATTATCCGCGACTGCACGAGACGATGATCTCCGGACCGGTTGGCGGCATCCTCGGCGCCAAGTACGTGGGCGACCAGATCGGCGTCGACTCCATCGTCGTGACGGACATGGGCGGCACGAGCTTCGACATCAGCGCCATTCCGCGAGGCAACGTCCCCATTGAAAACGAGCCGACCCTCGCCCGCTTCAAGCTCAACCTCCCGACGATCGCGATGGACTCGATCGGCGCGGGCGCGGGCACGATCATCAAGGTTGACCCGCTCACCGGGAAGGTCAGTCTCGGTCCGGAGAGCGCCGGGTCGGTGCCGGGCCCCGTGTGCTTCGACATGGGCGGGTCAGAGCCGACGGTCTGCGACTGCGACGCCGTCATGGGCCGGCTCAACCCGGACTACTTCCTCGGCGGCAAGGTGCGTCTGAACGTCGAGGCCGCCAAGCGGGTGATCAAGGAGAAGATTGCGGACCCGCTGGGTCTCGATGTCTACGAGGCGTGCGAAGGCATGGCCAACCTTCTCGAGATCGAGGCGCGCGACGCCATCCGGCAGCTCGTGTCGGCGCGCGCGGTCGACCCGTCGGAGTACGCGTTGATGGCGTACGGGGGCTCGGGACCGCTGCACATGGCCGAGTACGGGCGGGGTCTCGGGTTCAAGGACGTCATGACGTTCCCGTTCGCGGCGGCGTTCTCCGCCTTCGGCTGCACGACGGCCGACTACCTGCACCGCCACAGCCGCTCAGTGCAGCTCCACATCGCCCAGAACGCCGACGCGGGGACACGCGAGCAGGTCGCCAAGGCGGTCAGGGACGTGTGGGCGGAGCTCATGGATGCCGCCAAGGCGGCGATGGCCGCCGAAGGCCACCCGGCAGATGACGTCAAGCTGGAGCTGTTCGCGATGATGCGCTACACGGGCCAGCTCGAGGACGTGGAGGTGCCCGCACCCGCGCACACCATGGAGTCCGTCGCCGATCTGGATCGGCTGATCGGCCAGTTCGACCAGGTCTACGAAGCCATCAACCGTCCGGTGTCGCACTACCGCGAAGCCGGCCACAGCATCACCGAGCTTGGGGTGATTGCGAGCGTCGAGAAGATCAAGCCACAGCTTGTGCGCCAGCCCCTCGATGGCAGCGAACCCGTCGCGGAGGCGTACAAGGGCACCCGGCGGATGTACTACCACCGCGCGTGGCACGACGCGCAGCTGTGGGAGATGGACCTGCTGCGACCCGGCAACGAGATCCACGGCCCGGCCATCGTCGAGCACCCGGCGACCACCCTCGTGATCCCGGCGGGGGACCGGGTGTGGCTCGATGAGTGGACCATCCTGCACTACGAGTACGGACAGCCCTCGTAAGGCCAGCGACGACAGGACGGACGATATGCGACAGACCTCCCCCCGCTCGACGGCCGTTGACGCCCGGCCGCTCAAGGAGCGGCTGCTGGAGAGCGAGCGCCTGCTCGCGGAGACCGGTCACTACGACGGCATCGATGAGCTTCGCCTGCGCAACGAGGACCGCCTGGCCTACGAAAGCCTGCACACCAAGCTGCGCTCGGCAGTGGTGTCGTCGCGGGAGATGGCGCGGCGTATCTCCGCCTCCCCGGGTGTTCGGGAGGTGGGGGAGATGGTCGTTGCGCTGTACACGCCGGAGGGCGACGCCATAGCGCTGTCCACCGGGATCCTCGTGCACGTCCACACCGCTAGCCGGTTCATCAAATGGATGATCTCCAACGACTATGAAACCGCGCCCGGCATCAATCCAGGCGACGTTTTCGCCAACAACGACGCGTTCATCGGCACCGTGCAGGCTCCAGACGTGATCGACGCGCTGCCGATCTTCCACGACGGCGAGCTGGTCGGCTGGGCCGCTGCGGTGGTGCACGAGCTTGAGGTCGGCGGCATCACTCCTGGCGGCGACGTGGCGCTGGCGCAGGAGCGGTTTACCGAAGGCCTGATCGTGTGCGCGGAGAAGGTCGGCGAGAACGACGAGCTACGGCGGGACTACTTGATCCGGCTGGAGCGGAACCTCCGTATGCCGATCTACTGGGTCCTCGACGAGAAGGCCAAGGTTGCCGCCTGCCTCGAGGTTCGTGACAAGGTCAGGGAGATCATCGACGACGTCGGCCTCGACTACTACAAGCGCGCAACCAAGGAGTTCATCGAGGAAGGCCGCCGCGCTCAGCTCGCACGGGTGCGCCAGCTGACCGTCCCGGGCCGCTACCGGGGGCACACCTTCTTCGGCCACGTGACCGAGGGCAAGCAGGGCGTTCTGCCGATGGGCAACCGCAACTGGCTGTACGCGATTCCCCTGGAAATGGAGATCACCTCGGAGGGCAAGCTGTCGCTGGACTTCGAGGGCACCGGGCCGTGGGGCTATCACTCCATGAACTGCACCCCCGCGGGCATGGACGGAGGACTGTTCGTCACCCTGACCCAGCACATGAACTTCGACGGCAAGGTCAACGATGGCGCGTGGCTCGCCACGGAGATGAATCTGCCGTCCGGGACCTGGACCAACCCGGACGTGCACACCCCCGCCACCGCCACATCGTGGGCGCTTCTGCTCCCGGCCTTCGGCTGCTTCCAGCGCCTGCTCAGCCGCGGGTTCCTCGCCCGCGGTTACAAGGAAGAGGTGTTCGTCGGGCAGGTCAACAGCCCCATGATCGAGATGGGCGGGCAAAGCCAGTACGGCGGCATGTTCGGTATGGCGTTGTTCGAGTGCGCTGCGGCCGGAAGCGGGGCCCTGGGCATCAAGGATGGGCTCGATACCGCCTACGTCGGCTGGAACCCCGAATCGGACATGGGCAACATGGAGATCTGGGAGCAGGGGATGCCGATGCTCTACCTCGGTCGCAGCATCAGCCCCGACTCCGGCGGTTTCGGCCGCTACCGCGGCGGGAACGCGTTCGAATCGCTGTGGTTGGTACACCGTACCCCGCAACTCATCCTGGCCACGTCCGAGCACTCGAGCCGGGTATTCGACAACGCAGGCATGTGCGGGGGCTACCCCGCGCCCACCGTGCATCTGCACTACGCGACCCACGACGCCGGCGTCGACGAGCTGGCTCGGCAGGGCAAGCCGCTGCCGCACTCGCTCGGCACGGATCCGCACAGGACAACCCTCGAACGCCTCAACAGCAGCCGCACCAAGGTCGTGGAGGGCCCCTACCTCGCCGAGCCGTTGGCCGAAGGCGACCTGTTCGCGCACGCCTACAACGGAGGAGGCGGCTACGGTGATCCGCTCGAGCGGGACCCGGCCGCGGTCGCGCGCGATGTGGACAACGGGTACGTCACGCCGCGCGCGGCCGAGCAGGTGTACGCCGTCAAGCTCGAGCGCGGCGAGTCGGGCTACCGAGTGGACGCTGACGCCACCGCCGCGCAGCGCGCAGCCGTACGCAGGGGCCGGTTCGCCAAGGCGGTGCCGGTGAGACGCTGGCTCGAACAGGAGCGTGAACGGGTGCTCGCCAAGGACTTCGTCGGCGAGGTCCGAGACATGTACGCGGGCAGCATGCGTATGTCGCCCAGCTTTGCGAGCGAGTTCCGGACGTTCTGGAACCTCCCTGACGACTACCTGATCCGGGAGGGCGAATGATGCGCGCCCGGCGATGTCTGCCCGATTCGGCCCGTAGCGCAGGGAGAAAGCGCTCATGACGACCTACAACAAGAAGACGATCGAGGACCTCATCGACGGTCGCCTGCCCTGGCCAGCCACCAAGGCCATCATGAGCGGGTACAAGGACCCGGACCGCTTCACCACGTATCTGGAGATCCTCCAGGAACGCGTGCCGTGGTCGGATCCGGTTCTGCTGCCCATCGGCGAGCACCTGTTCATCGTGCAGGCGCCGGAAGGGCGCGTGGTTCGTTGCGACTGCGGCCACCAGTTCGGCGACTACCGCGAGAACTGGAAACTCGACGCGTTGATCTATGTGCGTAGCGATCGCGACAGCATCGAGGAGATCTACCCCGGCCGCTTCGCCTGCGATCCGCAGTGGATGGAGATCCGAGAGTTCATCTGCCCGGGCTGCGGCACGCTGCTCGAGGTGGAAGCGGCGCCGCCTGGCTTCCCCATCGTGTTCGACTTCCTGCCCGATCTCGAGACGTTCTACCGGGATTGGTTGGGCCGGCCGCTGCCTGATGCCGGAGGTGGAACCCATGATGTCTAGACCGGCGGATCGCCATGAGCGGTGATCATGCCGATGCTCCCACCAGTGTCCCCCACCAGGACAGACCGCCGGTCGCCGTGGCCTGCCAAGGTCTATGGAAGATCTTCGGGTCTCACGCTCGTCGCGTGATCGGCTCCAGCGACGCTTGGCTGCCGAGAGACGAGCTACTCGCGAAGAACGGGCATGTCGCCGCCGTTCGCGACGTCTCTTTCCAGGTTCGCGAGGGAGAGATGTTCGTGGTGATGGGCCTGTCGGGCAGCGGCAAGTCCACGCTGGTGCGCTGCCTGACCCGCCTGATCGAACCGACGGCTGGAGAGGTCAACATCGCGGGCACTGACGTGCTCGCCTGTGACCCCCGCGAGCTGCGCGAGCTGCGCCGCAGGACCGTGAGCATGGTCTTCCAGCACTTCGGACTCCTGCCCAACCGGCGCGTCATCGACAATGTCGCCTACCGGCTCGAGATCCAGGGCATGGACCGCCACTCACGCTACGAGCGTGCGCATGAGCTCATCGAAGTGGTCGGCCTGACGGGCTTCGCCGAGAGCTACCCGCAGGAACTGTCGGGCGGCATGAAGCAGCGTGTGGGGCTCGCAAGGGCACTGGCCGGCGATCCTCAGATCCTGCTGCTCGACGAGCCGTTCAGCGCGCTCGACCCGCTCATCCGGCGGGACATGCAGGAGGAGGCCCTTCGGTTGCAGCGCCAGTTGCGCAAGACCATGGTCTTCATCACCCACGACCTGCATGAGGCGCTGCGCCTTGGCGACCGCATCGCGATGATGCGCGATGGCCAGATCGTGCAGACCGGTACCGCCGCCGACCTGCTGTTCGAACCGGCCGACGACTACGTTCGCGACTTCACCCGCGACGTGCCTCGAGGCCATGTGCTCACGGCCGGCGACATCTGTTCACGCGGCACCGCCGACCCGGCCGAGGCTTCGGGAACGGTATCCGCCAACACCCTGCTGCGTGACGTGGTCCCCCAGGTCAGCGGGGGGCGGACCGTCGGGGTCACGGATGTCGACGGCACCGTGCTCGGCTTCCTGGATGCCGAGTTCGTGCTGTCAGCAATCCACGGCGATCTGGGGACGACCTCGAGGCAAGGCGCAGGCAGGTGAGGGCCCTGCTGGCGCAAGAACCCACGACATGGCGGAGGGTCGTGGCGGAGTCGTGGGCCCCGCTGCTCCTGCTCGGTCTCGTCGCTCTCGTGCTCTTCGGCGACCTGTCCGCCGCCTTCCCGGAGCACTTGCGCATCGATGTCGCTGGTGCCGTGGACGACGCACGCCAGTGGGTCATCCGCAACCGCGCCACTCATCCGGTCTTCGCGCTGTTCTTCGACCCGCTGACGGTGGCCCTGTCGTACGGGCTCGCCGAGATCGAGGCCTGGCTGGTGCTGCTCGGCTGGCCGGGAGTGCTGCTCTTCGTCGGGGTGCTGGCCTGGCTGCTCGCCGGGGCTCGAGTCGCCGCGGTGGCCATCGCCTCGCTCGTCGCCATCGGTCTGCTGGGGTTGTGGGACGACGCGATGCGCACGCTGTCGCTGATGACCGTGGCGGTGGCGATTGCGCTGGCGATCGGTATCCCGGTCGGGGTGGTCGCGGGACTGCGTCCGCGGTTCTACGCCACGATCCGTCCCGTCTTGGACGCGATGCAGAGCGCCCCGGGATACGTCTATCTCCTGCCGTTGGTACTGATGTTCTCCATCGGCAACCCGCCGGCGATCGTCGCCACTGTCATCTACGCGCTGCCACCGTCCGTGCGGCTCACCGCGCTGGGGATTCGCCAGGTGCCAGGCGAAGCGCTCGAGGTCGGCAGCTCGGCGGGCGTGACCAGGGGACAACTGCTGCGCACGGTGCAGTTGCCGCTGGCGCTGCCGTCGATCCGCATAGGGATCAACCAGACCATCATGATGGCCTTGTCGATGGTGGTCCTCGGGTCGCTGATCGGCGGTACCGGGTTGGGGCTCGAGGTCCTGCGTGGGCTGCAGCGCCTCGATGTAGGCCGGGCACTAGACGCGGGTCTGGCAATCGTGATCATCGCGATCCTGCTCGACCGCATCACCTACGGCGCCCGCGCCCGTCGCGAACCCTGGCTCCGCGGCTACCGGGTGGCGATACCGATCGCGGTGGCCTTCGTCGTCGGCCTAGGGCTGGGGAGCCTCCTCCCGCGCGGCATCCCCGGTGCCGGGCTGCTGTCTGTGGCCGACGTGACCAACCAGGCACAGGCGTACCTGCGGACATCGCTGTACCCGGTAACGAGCGCATTCAGCGACATCTTGATCATCTATGGCCTGGAGCCGCTCCGCACGGCGATGCTGTGGCTGCCATGGTGGCTGCTCACCGGTCTGGTGACGCTGGTGAGTTGGCGGATGGTCAGCGTGCGCTTTGCCGCCTACACCGCTGTCGCATTCACCTTCGTCGGCGCGATGGGCGTGTGGGGGCACGCGATCAACACCGCCAGCCAGGTGATGCTCGCGGCGCTGCTGGCGATCGCGGCGGCCGTACCGATCGGGATACTCGCCGCCCAGAGCGATCTGCTCTGGCGAGTGCTGCGGCCGGTGCTCGATGCCATGCAGACGATGCCCGCGTTCGTCTACCTCATCCCTGTCGTCTACTTGTTCAACGTCGGCCGCGTACCGGGCCTGATCGCTTCGGTGTTCTATGCGCTGCCTCCTGCCATCAGGCTCACCAACGCCGGCATCCGCCAGGTCGATTCGGAAACGGTCGAAGCCGCCCGTTCGGCCGGCACCACCCGCTGGCAGTTGCTGCGCACAGTGCAACTGCCGCTGGCCAAGCCGTCGATTCTGCTGGGGATCAACCAGACGACCATGATGGTGCTCACCGCTGTGATCATCGCAGGACTCATCGGCGCTGGCGGTCTCGGCGTCGAGGCGGTCCGCGGGCTGACGCACGGCGAGGTCGGCCGCGGCATCGAGGCAGGTCTGGCCATCGTGCTGCTCGGCATCGTCCTCGATCGCCTCACCCAGTCCATTAGCTCCGAAGCCGGCGCGCGCGAACAGCGGCGCGCCACCGTCACGACGCCGTAGGGAGGCAAATGATGAACCGAACCATGACATTCAGACCTCGGCTTCTTGCGACGTGCGCCGCGGGGACTCTGCTGCTCACCGCCTGCGCCGCAGACGCCGCCGATGTGGATAACGCTGCGGGCGGCGCGGCGGCCGACTCGCCAACCGTGCGGCTGGCCGCCAACCCGTGGCCGAGCTCGTACGGCAACGCGCACGTGGCCAAGATCCTTCTTGAGGAGCAGATGGGCGTCAACGTCGAGGTCGTCGAGATCGACCACAACGCGCAGTGGGCGGGCATGGACAGCGGCGAGATCGACGCCGTCCTCGAGGTGTGGACGACCGGCTCCGCGGACCCGTACGCGACCTACGTCGAGGACCTCGGCACGGTCGAGGACGTCGGTGAGCTGGGGGTGATCGGCCGCATCGGCTGGTTCATGCCCGCATACGTCCTCGAAGACCACCCCGAGTTCGCGACCTGGGAAGGTATCAAGGGCAACGAAGAGGTGTTTGCGACCGCGGAGACGGCCCCGTCCGGCCAGTTCCTCGCCGCCGACCCGAGCTTCGACCAGTACGACGAGCACATCATCGCCAACCTTGGCCTCGACCTCGAGGTCGTGCAGTCGGGCTCGGAGGCCGCGCAGCTCACTGCCGTCGAGGCCGCGATCGAGAACCGCGAGCCGTTGTTGTTCTACTTCTACGAGCCCCACTGGATGTTCGCCGAGCATGACCTGGTCATGGTCGAGCTGCCGGAGCACACCGACGAGTGCTACGACGGGTCGCCAGAGGAGATCGACTGCGACTACCCGGATGACGAGCTCTACAAGATCGTCCGAACCGACCTCGCCAACGAGGCGCCCGACGTATACGAGTTCGTTCGCAACTTCGAGATGACCAACGATTGGCAGAACGAGATCGCACTGCGGATGGACGTCGAGGACCAAGAGCCTCAGGAGGCCGCCCAGTGGTGGGTGGACGAGCACGAAGACGTCTGGCAGGCGTGGTTGCCGTAGCAGATCGGCCGCACGGGGGCGCGCTGGCACTGCCGTGAGCGGCGCGCTCCAGCCGCGTCGTCGTTTCCGGGAGGTGTTCGCTGTGAACGAGGAAGTCATCCTTACCTGTGCCGTGACCGGGGCGGGCGATACCGTCGGCAAGCATCCGGCGATCCCGGTCACGCCCGAGGAGATCGCCACCGCCGCTATCGAGGCCGCACAGGCTGGCGCTACGGTCGCACACATTCACGTGCGCGACCCCGAGACCGGCGGCGTCAGCCATGACACGGAGCATTTCCGGGAAGTGGTGGACCGGATTCGCTCCTCGGACACGGACGTGGTCATTAACCTCACCGCCGGCGGCGGAGGCGACCTGTTCCTGTCCGACGACGACCCGACAGTGGCGGCTGCGGGCTCTGACCTGCAGACGCCCGAGGAGCGCCACGCTCCGGTCGCGGAACTTCTGCCAGAGATCTGCAGCCTGGACTGCGGCTCGTACAACTTCGCGGATTTCGTCTACGTCGACCCTGCGCCCTGGGTACGCCGCCACGCCAAGCTGATCCAGCAGGCAGGCGTCCGGCCGGAGCTCGAGTGCTTCGACCTCGGCCACATCTGGCTAGCCAAGCAACTCGTCAAGGAAGGCCTGGTGGACGAGCCGCTGTGGTTTCAGCTGTGCGTTGGGGTGCCATGGGCTGCAGAGGCGACCCCCGAGACGTTGCTGACGATGCGAAACATGCTGCCCGAGGGCGCCCAGTGGACAGCGCTCGGCCTCGGCCGGATGCAGATGCCGGTAGCCGCGCAGGCCGTGCTGGCCGGCGGCAACGTCCGCGTCGGGCTGGAAGACAACCTTTACCTGGAGAAGGGAGTGTTCGCGAGCAACGCGCAGCTCGTGGAACGCGCCGTCTCGATCATAGAGAGCCTGGGCGCGAGGGTCGTGACGCCCGCGGAGGCGCGGGCGAAGCTCGACCTCAAGGTGCGCGGCTAGCGCGGCGGGTTCTCAGTCGTCGTCGTCGTCGTCATCGTCATCATCGTCATCGTCGTCGTCATCATCATCGTCGTCGTCGTCGTCATCCGAGGGAGCCGGCGCCACGCCGGAGCTGACGTACAACCCGATGCTCGTGCCCGACGCCACCGTCGACCCGCCGGACGGGTCGGTCGAGACCACGATCCCCTCGGCGAGCCCCGAGGCGATCCGGCCTGCGATGTGCGAGCCGAAGCCGACCTCCTCGAGCCGGTCGGCGGCGCGGCTGGCGCTCTCCCCGCGGACATCGGGCACCTCTTCGTCCACGCCGCGGACGATCTTCGGGTCGGGGTCCTTGAACCGTTCCCGGTCCAGACCCTCATGCGCCTCGTTCATGACCTCCCGCCAGATGGGCCCTGGGAGGGTGCCGCCGAATGCCCGCGGCACGTAGGTGCCGTTGTAGGTACGGCCGTCCAGCGTGGTCTGCTTTCCGTCGAGGTCAGCTACGGCGACCGCCGTGGACAGCTGCGGCGTGTAGCCGACGAACCACACCGCGATCGAGTCGTTGGTCGTTCCGGTCTTGCCGGCGGCCGGCCGCCCGTCGTCCAGCCGCATCCGGTTGCCTGTCGCGCCGGGGTTGTCGATGACGCCTTGCAGCACATCGTTGACCCCGTCGGCGACGCCCTTGTCGAGCACCCTGTCGCAATCGGGTTCCCGCTCTAGGAGAACGTTGCCGTCCCGGTCGCGCACCTCGGCGATCGCGAACGGCTCACAGTACTCGCCTCGGTTGGCGAACATCGCGAACGCGCCGGCCATCGCGAGCGGCGACACTGTGTTGGATCCAAGGGTGAAGGACGCCACCTGGTCGAGCGGCTGAGGCTCGGTGGTATGCGGGACCTGCTTCCACACGCCGGCCTCCTCCGCGATGGTCGCCGGCTCGCAGATCCCGGTGCGCTGCAGGAGTTGGACGTAGTAGGTGTTCGTGGACCACTCCGTGGCCTGCCGCAGCGTGATGTTGCCGCCCTGGGTCGAGTTCTGCGGACGCCAGTCCAGGTCGGCGGTGTACCTCGTATAATCGTTCCAGCAGATCTCGAACCGCTCGCCGCCCATGTCGATCTGCTGCGGGGCATTGATCCGCGTGTTGAGCGAGATTCCCTGGTTGATCGCGGCCGCCAGGACGAAGGGCTTGAACGCCGAGCCGGCCTGGATACCGTTCGCGTTGCCGTACTTCTTGTCAACGGCGTAGTTGACCATGGAGTGGCCGTCCCCATCGGGACCGTAGTCCCGCGAGTTCGACAGCGCCTTGATGTGCCCGGTGCCCGGCTCCCCCAGCGCGAGCGTGCCCACCGCCGAGTCCGGCGGCGCGACGGTGGCGGAGACGGCGTCGGCC
>CAZMXH010000031.1:10782-16329 GCA_964570165.1 uncultured Actinomycetes bacterium | reverse complement strand
GATCTTGACCTCCAATGACCACCCCTTCGATGCCGGGCGGGGGAGTTCCACCCGCCGTGACGACGCTCGACGGCCGCCAGCGCGGCCTGGACCTCAACCAGGCTAGTAGAGCGGGCCAGCGACAACGGCACGGAGCGGCTGCGCCATCGGCGAACGGCCACTGCCGTCCGGGCCTCGATGGGCGGCCAGCCGAGACTGGAGTGCCTACCCCGCCGCTTGACCGTCCGATTCTCGCTTGGGGAACCCTCCGATGCCGCGCCATACGAGCGTGGCGACCAACTCGGCGGCAACGTCGCGAGAAAGCGCGCCTCCCGTCTCCGCCCAGTACCGCGCGGAGACCTGAGCGTTGCCCACCAGTCCGACCGCCAGCAGCATGGACTCGTCCAGCGGGAGCGCGGTGTCCTCGGCGATGATCTGCGCTATCTCCTGGGCGCACAGGTTCGTGAACCGCTCGATCCGCTCTCGAACCGCCGGCTCGTTGGTCAGGTCGGACTCGAACAGCAGCCGGTGGGCGGTCGCCGGGTCACCGACGAAGTCGAAGTACGCGGCAACGGTGGCGGTGACCCGCTGCTTGTTGTCCGCCGTGGACAGCAGCGCGTCCTGGATGCGGGCGAGCAGTTGCTTGCCGCTTTCGTCAAGCAACGCCAGGTACAACTCCAGCTTGCCCGGGAAGTGCTGGTACAGCACGGGCTTGCTGACCCCTGCACGCTCCGCGATGTCGTCCATGGCGGCGGCGTAGTAGCCCTTGTCGACGAACACCCCCCGGGCGGCGCTGAGCAGTTGGGCTCGCCGCTCGCTGCGTGGCATGCGAACGCCACGGGTCGGCAGGTCGGGCGGACTGGTCACAGAGCTCCCCCGCGTCGTCGCTAGCGGTAGTCGTCCTCGTCGTAGTCAACGACCCGGTGCTGGTCGGCCGCGTCCGCCGGGTCCGCGTCGAGCGGCATCGTGGGCGGGATGTCCTCGTCATGCTCGACGATCTCCCGGCTCTGCTCGTACGAGTCGGCCTCCGGGGCCTCGGGCGGTGGTTCGGACTGTGGCGTGCCGACGGCGGCTCGGTTGCCCGTCGCGGCCGTGGAACGCGTGGTGTCGTCGTCGTGGGGGTCGCGCTCAGACACCGGGTCACCTCCTCAGAACACCGTGAACTTGGCCGAGCCTACTCGACGGGGCCCTCGCAGTGGTCCTTCCGTCGAATCGGACGGTCACCCGGTGACATGGTCGTCCCTGCAAGAACGGAGGGGTCGCCTACCGGGAATGGCGGCGGACGTGGGACCGTTGGCGCAGTAAAGACTCACTCGACGGAGGAGACCCGTGTCTCTGCCACCACTGGTAGACCCTGCGCCTGAACTGACCGTCGACGAGGTGCGGCGCTACTCGCGGCACCTGATCATCCCGGACGTCGGCATGGCCGGCCAGAAGCGGCTCAAGAACTCCCGAGTACTGGTGATCGGCGCCGGCGGCCTGGGCTCGCCCGCATTGATGTACCTCGCCGCCGCCGGAGTCGGGACGCTCGGTGTGATCGACTTCGACGTGGTCGACGAGTCGAACCTCCAGCGTCAGGTGATTCACGGGCAGTCGGACATCGGCACCCCCAAGGCCCTGTCGGCGAAGGCGAGCATCGCCGAGGTGAACCCGTACGTGAACTTCGTGGTGCACGAAGAGCGCCTCGACAACGAGAACGCGTTGCGGATCTTCGGCGAGTACGACCTCATCATCGACGGTACCGACAACTTCGCGACTCGCTACCTGGCCAATGACGCCTGCGTGCTGCTCGGCAAGCCGTACGTGTGGGGTTCGATCTACCGGTTCGACGGCCAGGCCTCGGTGTTCTGGGCGGAGCACGGTCCGTGCTACCGGTGCCTGTACCCCGAGCCGCCCCCGCCGGGCATGGTCCCGTCCTGCGCGGAAGGCGGAGTGCTCGGTGTGCTGTGCGCTTCGGTCGGATCGATACAGGTGACCGAGGCGATCAAGCTGCTCACCGGCACGGGTGAGCCGCTGCTCGGGCGGCTGATGATCTATGACGCGCTGGAGATGTCGTACCGTTCGGTCAACGTCCGGAAGGACCCGAACTGCGCGATCTGCGGCGAGAGCCCAACCGTCACGGAGTTGATCGACTACGAGGAGTTCTGCGGCGTGCTCAGCCAGGAGGCCGCCGACGCCGCGGCGGACTCGACGATCTCGGTGAGCATGCTCGACGAGTGGCTGCGGGAGCGCCAGAGCGGGCAGCGCGACTTCGTGCTCGTGGACGTCCGCGACCCGAACGAGTACGAGATCAACCGGATTCCCGGGTCCGTGCTGATTCCGAAGGGCGAGTTCCTTACGGGGGAGGCGCTCGAGAAGCTTCCGTCGGACAAGCAGGTCGTGCTGCACTGCAAGACCGGTGGACGCTCCGCCGAGGCGCTCGCGATCGTGAAGGGAGCCGGGTACGCCGACGCCGTCCACGTCGGCGGCGGCGTCTCGGCCTGGGTGAACCAGATCGACCCGTCCCAGCCCTCGTACTGAGCCCCGGTCGATCACGTTCGGCAGGTGCAGCCTTACCGCGGCAGGCCCGCAGACCTGTTGCGGCGTGGCGGACCCTGGTGGACGGCCCAGCGAGCCCCCGGGGTGGCGGCCGGTCGGCCGGGCACCCGCCGCGGGAACCGTCGGCACACGTTGCGTTACGCGACGCGCCCGCCGCGCTCCCGGGCGCGCTCGAACGCGCGGCGGAACCGCAACGCGACCTCCTTCGGCCGGTCGAAGTCGGGCGTGATGACGCGGACGACCTCGTTGCCCAGTTCGCGCAGCCGGTCCTCCCGCTTCTTCTCCCGCCAGACGACCTCGCCGGGGTCTTCACCCGCGCCCATCGAGCGCAGGTACTTGCTCTTGCCGTCGAACTCCCCGATCGTCCGCTGCTCCTCGAAGTAGAAGTCGGTTCGTCCGATCAGCCTCCCGTTCGACGCGTGGAACTCGCGCTGCAGGTCGGGAGCGGGGAGCCCCACGTCGTCGAACAGCACCCGGCAGCGGGATTCGCCCACGCTCTCTGACCGGCCGTCCGCGAACGCCAGCACGGCGCCGGCGTTTCGCGAGCCCTGCCAGTCGCGCATCGTGTCGAGTCGGGCGAGGGCCTGCGACTGGATGGTCGGGTCACCATGCAGTGCCGCGTCGGCCACCACGACCGCCGGTTCGAAAGGGGTGACCCGTGCGACGTCGATGAGGGTGCGCGGCAGTGTGGTGACCCGGACCCCCTTGACGAAGGTGACCTCGTCGTCACGCAGTTCCCCCGAGTGGTGGTGAACGCCTGCCTCGTGCCGGGGCGAGTGCAGCTCAGCGCGGGTAACGTGCACCTCGGACAGGTCCAGCCCCCATGTCGGCAGCCCGTGCAACACGGCGGCCGAGACATGGCTGACGACCGTCGGCTCCCGCAGGCTGCGTGTGACGGCGTGGATGAGCGCGAGGTGCCGGCCCTCGTCGGTCAGGGCGTCGTGAGCGTCGCGCTCCATGTACGCGCCGCGACGCAATGGGACCCACACCTTACGGCGCACCAGATCGTCGACGTCCGCCTCCGGATAGCCCGCTGCCAACGCCTGTCCACGCGTTATGACGCCGCCCTGGTTAGCCGCGATCGACCGTAGGTGAGTGTTCATGGCCTTCAGCGTGACGCCCGCGGGAGGGCTCGCGGTGTACGGCGGAGCGGATCTGTGGACAACCCGCCCCACCGGACGGCGGGTGTGGATATCCCGCCCGCAGGCGAGTGACACCCGGCAGGTGTCGCCGCCCGGGTGGGCCGCCCACCAGAGTCAGCGACACCGCGACAGGCGCGCGTCCCTGGCGCGGCAGGGGTGCCCCTGCTGAACGTGATCGAACTACAGGATCTCGCGGCGCTGCAGGTGGGTCCACAGCAGGTAGCCGGGCAGAATCGGCAGCCAGAAGGACACCAGCCGGAACAGCAGGACGGACGGGACGGCGACCGCGGTGCTCACCCCGATCGTCGTGACGCCGGCGGTCAGCGCCGCCTCCACGGCGCCGAGACCGCCCGGCGTGGGCACCGCCATCCCGACGGCATTGCCCACCATCTGGACCACGGCCAGGGCCGCGAAGCTCGGGTCGCCGCCGAGGGCGCGCACGCAGGCGTAGAAGCACGCGACCAGCGACAGCGTCTGCAAGACGATGCCGCCGATGGCCTCCGCGAGCTTTCGCGGCCGGCTGAGCACGTCGAGCAGCCTGGGCAGGCCCCGCTGGGCGAAGTCGCGCCAGATCGACCGCGCCCGCCGGCGGATCGGCGGCAGGAGCATGACCACTCCGCCCGCGACGATGACCACGCCGGCGATGATCAGGGCGGTGGACGAGGGCTGCAGTCCGGGGGAGATCGTCGAGCCGGACAGCACTCCCAGCGCCGCGATGAGCGGAAGGGTGACGGCTACCGCACCCACCTGGTTGGCGGCGATGCTTGCCGCCGCCAACGGCCCGCCGACGCCGGCCTTGGTGAGCAGGCGCGCGTTGATGGCAGTGATTCCCACTGTCGCGGGTGCGATCAGCCGGACGAAGCTCAGCGTCACCTGCGCCCCGAGCGCGTGGTCGAACCGCACCCGTTCCGGGACGAAGCCGAGCAACGCGAACGTGGCCCCCACATACTGCAGGAACATCGCGATCACAGCCACGATCAGCCACCGCCAGTCGGCCGCCCCCAAGATCCGGCCGATCTCGCCGACGTCGGTGAGTTGCGTGCCGACCAGGTAGACACCGACCACCGCCCCGACGCCCGTGACGAGCGACAGCGGCCGGATGCGGGCCAGGCGCACCGTCTCCTCCGGCTCCCAGCCCACCTCGGACACGATGTTGTCGCGCAGTTCGCCCAGGAGTGCCCGCCTTCCTCGCAGGCGGTGGCGGGTGGTACGAGCCACCGCCAGCGGCTGCAGCAGCGGCACGGCCCCCGCGACGACGTCGGCGCCGAGCACCTTGATCGCGCTGTCGACCGCCCGCTCGGCGCCCGCCACCATGGCGACGCTGACCAGCGCCTGCGCCAGGTCGGTGCGCAGTGCGAGGTCGGGTGCGGCCACCTCGCCGCCGGACGGGCTGAGCAGCCAGATTCGGTTGTCGTCACCCACCAGGATGGTCCGCACCGACAGCCGGCGGTGCGCCACCTCGTTGCGCCGCAACAGGTCGATCTGTTGCCAGAGGTCGGTCAGGATCTCATCGGTGACTTCGTCTGCGGACAGCTTTTCCAGCGGTCGCCCGGGGATGTGGTCGTGCACCAGCAGCGCCGCGTCGGCGCCCAGCCGCACGACGTTGCGCAGCCGCGGGGTGCGCGCTCCGGCCCGGGCGACGGCCAGCGAGAGGAGCGTCATCTGGTCGATCGTCTGCCGCATGGTGCCGGACTCGCGCGGCAGCACCTCCTCGCGCGTGCGCAGCCGGTCGACGAGGCGCACCAGCATGCCGGCGCCCTCCTTGTCGCGGTCGAGCACAAGCACACCGAGCGGCCCTTCGGTGGTCTGCACGATGTACCGCCGGTGCTCCTCGACCGGGTCGGACCGAACGCTGAGGACGGTGTGGCCGTGCTGTTCCAGCACCTCG
>CAZMXH010000031.1:0-10772 GCA_964570165.1 uncultured Actinomycetes bacterium | reverse complement strand
CGCTCGGCGTCACCGACGGCAGACCGCTGACCATCCGGAGTGCAATCCCGACGATCCGGCCGATGGACAGCGCAACGACCGCGCCCGCGACCGTGCCCTCGCCGCGTAGCAGGTCGACGGCCAACGTTCCAGCGATCGCGAAGAAGGCCACCTGGTTGATCCGCGTCATGTCCAGCCGCGAGATCACAGTCACGACGGCGACGAGCAACGCGGGGTACGGCGGAATCGGGGCGCTCCCGCCCCCTGTGATCGGATCGAACGCGTCCTGCACGCGTTCTGGCAGTTCGGGCAGCAGCCAGGCCCCCGCGAGGGCCGCCGTACCGGCCGCGACCAGCCCGGCGACGAGGAGTTCGACGGTCGTGCGCACCCGCCCGCGCAGCATCAGGATGACGACGAGCACCGGCGGCAGAGCTATGCCGGCGACCTGGGCGGCTCCGTGGAGAAGCCCGATGAGCGGGGCGGGGATCTGCTCGCCCAGGCCGTCCAGATCGGTGGCCAGCCCACGGAAGCTGCTTTCCGCGAGCACGGCGAGTGCGACCACCACGGTGATCACCGCGGACCACACCAGCAGCCGGAGGCCGTCGATCGGCCGCCGGGTGCGCCGCGGCAGGGGCGGCTCTTCGATCGGGATGTCACCCGTCGAAGCTGTCTGGTCCACGGCCTCAGTGTCCGTCATTGGCTCGATCGTTCCATGATGTCGCTGTGCACGCGCTGGCAACCCGGATGTCCGGAGCGGCGTGGCGCTCGCCCGGCGGCAGGATGGCTTCCGTGGATGACGAGTATGTCGAGGCCGTCTTGAGCCTCGTCGAGCGCATCCCGCCTGGCCGTGTCATGGCCTATGGCGCGATCGCCGAAGTCGTGGGTGCGAGGCTGCGCCGCGGGGGGCCGCGGGTCGTCGGGGCCGTGCTGGCGATGTACGGGGCTGCGGTGCCGTGGTGGCGGGTCGTGACCGCGGCCGGGCGACTGCCACCCGGACACGAGGTCGCCGCGTTGCGCGAGCTTGTCGCAGAGGGTTGCCCGCTGGCGGACGGAACGAGGGTGGACATGCGGCGGGCCGCCTGGCGGCCAGCCGGCACGTGACGCGTCACGCCGCCGCCTCGCGGTGCGGCAGCCGGCTGTCGGCGGTCCGTGGTGAGATGGGCGATCGGAAGGGGGGTTGCCGAGTTGGACTCGCCCGCGCTCAGGTTGGTGCGTGCGCCGTACGAAGGCGTCTCGGAGCCCGCGCTCGACGACGTCCAGCGGCAGGTCGTGGAGCACCGCGGAGGGCCCTTGCTGGTCCTCGCCGGCCCAGGCACGGGCAAGACGACGACGCTCGTGGAGTGCGTCGTGGACCGAGTGGAGCGTGACGGGCTGGACCCCGAGCGGGTGCTCGTGCTGACGTTCAGCCGGCGGGCTGCGGCCGAGCTTCGTCAGCGGATCGCGGCTCGGCTGCGGCGCACCGTCCGCGAGCCGGTTGCCCGGACGTTCCACTCGTACGCGTTCGGACTGCTGCGCCGCGAGGCCGTGCTGCGCGGCGACCCGCCGCCGCGGCTGCTGTCCGCGGCGGAGCAGGACCTGCTCATCCGGGACCTGATTCAGGGTGAGCTCAATGAGTTCGGTGCAGAGTACTGGCCAGAGCGGCTGCGGGCCGCGCTGCCCACGCGGGGCTTCGCAGAAGAGCTCCGCGACCTGCTGATGCGGGCGCTCGAGCGCGGACTGGCACCGGACGATCTCGCGGCACTCGGCAAGCAGCACGGACGCGACGACTGGGTCGCCGCCGCCCGCTTCGCCGACCAGTACGCAGGCGTCACGGCGCTCCGGCAACCGCCGGCCTACGATCCGGCGGAGCTGGTTCAAGCGGCCGCCGGCCTGCTTCGGGACGACCCCGCCCTGCTGGAGCGCGAGCGCGCTGCCCGCGCCTTCATTGCGGTGGACGAGTACCAGGACTCCGACCCGGCGCAGGAGGAGCTGCTCGGTTTGCTCGCCGGCGGCGGCCGCGACCTTGTCGTGGTCGGTGACCCGGACCAGTCGATCTACGGCTTCCGAGGCGCGGAGCTTGCCGGCATCAGGCGCTTTCCCGAGCGGTTCCGCGCCGCCGACGGCACGCCCGCGGCGGTGCGCGTGCTTGGAGTGTCCCGCAGGTGCGGTCCCGAGCTGCTCGCGGCCTCGCGACGTGTCGCCGCCCGGCTCGGCGGTCCGCCGCGGCACCGGGAGCTCGCACCGGCCGATCCGCAGGCGGCGGGGTCGGTGTCGGTTCACGTGCTTCGCAGCGCGAGCCAGGAGGCCGCATACATCGCGGCCAGGTTACGCCGGGCCCACCTGATCGACGGCGTGCCGTGGGAGGCCATGGCGGTGCTTGTCCGCTCCGCGCACTCGCTTCCCGTGCTGCGCCGGGGCCTGGCGGCCGCGGGAGTCCCGGTGACGGTCCGGCTGGAGGAGGTGCCGCTGGTCGATCAACCGCCCGTCCGCGCGCTGCTGGACGTCCTCGAGCTCGCTACCGGTCGCCGTGAGCTCGACACGGTGATGGCCTTCGATCTGGTCACCGGCCCGTTGGGTGGCGCGGACGCCCTGGCGCTGCGACGACTGCGGCAGGAGCTGCGTGCCCACGAGCTGCGCACCGGCGGCGGCCGGGCATCCGGAGAGCTGCTCGTCGCGGCGCTCGAGCGACCTGCCGAGCTCGTCGCGCTGGAGCGCGCCGCAGTCGCGCCCGCGGCCCGCATCGCCGCGGTGCTGGAGGCGGCACGGGAGGCCGCGGCCCGGCCGGGAGCCACCGCGGAGGACGTGCTGTGGGCGGCATGGTCCCGCACGGGCCTGGCGGACAGGTGGACACGGGCCGCGCTCGCCGGAGGCTCCGCCGGAGCGGCCGCGGATCGCGACCTCGATGCGGTCGTAGCCCTGTTCGATGCCGCCGCGAGGTACGTCGACCGGTTGCCCGGCGAGGGGCCGGAGGGCTTCGTGGAGCAGGTGCGCGGGCAGCAGATCCCCTCGGAGACGCTGGCGGTGACCGCTCCACAGGATCGCGCCGTGCAGCTCATGACTGCGCATGCGGCCAAGGGCCTCGAATGGGACGTCGTCGCGGTCGCCGGCGTGCAGGAAGGCGTCTGGCCGGACCTACGGGTACGGGGCAGCCTGCTCGGTACCGAGGCGCTGGTCGACCTGGTCGCGGGGCGGGGCGACTCCCAGCCCGCGCGGCACAGTGCTCGGCTGGCGGAGGAGCGGCGGCTGTTCTACGTCGCGGCGACGCGCGCCAGGCGGACCCTCATCGTGACGGCGGTGTCCGGCGAGGAGGAGCAGCCGTCCCGCTTCCTGGACGATCTGGACCCGGAGCGGGTCGACGAGCGTCCAGTCGAGCGGGTACCCCGCGGGCTGGACCTACCGTCCGTCGTGGCCGAGTTGCGCCGCGTCGTGTGCGATCCCGCGCAGCCGGGGCCGCGGCGCCGGGGCGCGGCCCGCCAGCTGGCTCGGCTGGCCGCAGCGGGTGTGCGGTCGGCGTCGCCTGAGCAGTGGTACGGGCTGCCGGACCTGTCCGACGGCTCGCCGCTGCACGATCCCGCCGAGCCGGTCAGGGTGTCGCCGTCCAAGGTCGAGGAGTTCCATCGCTGCCAGCTGCGCTGGCTGCTGAAGTCCTGTGGCGCGACCGACGGCGACACCGCTCGGGCGGGCATTGGGTCGCTGGTGCACGACCTCGCCGAGACGGCGGCGCGCCACGATTGGACTCCCGACGAGCTGCTCGCCGAGCTCGACCGCCGCTGGCCGCGGCTCGAGGTGGGTGGCGGCTGGGTCGAGCGCCGCGAGTACGCGCGGGTCCGCGAGATGGTCGAGCGCCTCGGCCGCTGGCTGACCGGTCGGAGGTCCCGGTTGCTGGCAGTTGAGCAGCCATTCGACGTCCAGGTCGGGCGTGCCCGGCTTGTCGGCAGGGTCGACTGGCTGGAGACCGACGAAGACGGCCGGCCGGTCGTCGTCGACTTCAAGACCGGCAGGTCGAAGGTCCGCGACGCCGACCTGCCGGAGCATCCGCAGCTGGCCACCTACCAGCTCGCCATCGAGCACGGCGCGTTCGACAAGCTGACCGGCGGGGTGCGCGAGTCCGGTGGCGCGAGCCTGGTGCAGCTGCAGGCACACCAGGCCGGTGAGGCGCGTGAGCAGCAACAGCAGCCGCTGTCCCAGGCTGCGGACCCGTCCTGGGCGGCCACGCTGCTGGAGAAGACGGCCGAGGCCATGGCCGGTGCGGAGTTCTTCGCTCAGCCCAGCACATGGTGCGGGTTCTGCACGGCCCGACCGTCCTGCCCGGCGCACGCGGAAGGGGAGCAGGTGATTCCCTGAACCACCGCGCCAACGAGAAACCGACCGTTCGACACGCCGGGAGCGCCGCGATGAAGTACTCGCCTGAGGAGCTCGCCCGCCGGCTTGGCCAGCCGGAGCCGACCCAGGAGCAGTCGGCGGCGATCGGCGCGCCGCTTTCGCCCGGCGTGATCGTCGCCGGTGCCGGGTCCGGGAAGACCGAGACGATGGCCGCTCGCGTGGTGTGGCTGGTCGCCAACGGGCTCGTGCGGCCCGACCAGGTCCTGGGCCTGACGTTCACCCGCAAGGCGGCGCGCGAGCTGGCCGCCCGGGTGCGACGCCGGCTCGCCCAGCTCGTCGCCCGCAGAGTGCTGGACGATTCGAGCCAGCTCGACGTCGAGCCCACCGTCGTGACGTACGACGCGTACGCCGGGCGCATCGTCAGCGAGCACGCGCTGCGGCTAGGCCGCGAGCCGGGCGCCCGGCTGATCACCGAGGCGGTCGCGTGGCAGTACGCGACGCGCGCCGTACAGGCGTATGCCGGTCCGATGGATCAGGTCGAGTACGCGCCGGCGACGGTGGTGGAGAAGGTGCTGAGCCTGCACGGCCAGCTCGGCGGGCACCTCGTCTCGCCGGAACGGGTTCGGGAGCACGCGGCCGCGTTGCGGGCCGCCGTTGATGCCCTGCCGGGCGTGCCGCGGATGCGCGGGCGGTACTACGCCGACGTCGCCAGGGCGCTTGCGGTGCAGGACGCCAGGGTCCAGCTACTTCCCCTGGTCGAGTCCTTCCGGCAGCTCAAAGCCGCAGGTGAGGTGGTCGACTTCGCCGATCGAGCGGAGCTTGCGGCGCGGCTCGCCGAGTCGTTCCCCGAGGTCGGCGAAGCCGAGCGGGAGCGCTTCGGCGTCGTCCTGCTCGACGAGTACCAGGACACCAGCCACGCTCAGCTGGTGCTGCTGCGCGCCCTGTTCGGCGACGGGCACCCGGTGACCGCGGTCGGTGACCCTTGCCAGTCCATCTATGGCTGGCGGGGCGCCAGCGCCGGCACGCTGACGACCTTCCGGCAGGAGTTCACCGGGTCCAGCGGCGAGCCGGCCCGCTCCGATGCGTTGACCGTGAGCTTTCGGAACGGGCCCGAGATCCTCGCAGTGGCGAACCGGGTGGCCGAACCGCTGCGTGCGGCGGGCCTGGACGTGCCGGTGCTGACGCCGTTCGCCACGCCGACCGCCGGCGATGTCGTGGCCTCGATGCACCGCACCGTGGACGACGAGGCGGCCGACGTGGCGCGGCGGGTGCGAGCGTTCTGGGACGCCGCGGGGGAGGGGCAGACGGTCGCCGTGCTGGTGCGCAACCGTTCGCAGGTTCCCCGTCTCGATGCCGCGTTGCGCGCTGCCGGGCTGCCCGTGGAGGTCGTCGGTGTCGGCGGGCTGCTGGCCACGCCCGAGGTGGCGGACATCGTCGCGACGCTGCGGGTGCTCTCCGACCCGTCCCGCGGTGATGCCCTGATGCGGCTGCTCACCGGCTCCCGGTGGCGGATCGGCCCGCGGGACCTGGCGGCGTTGTCCCGCTGGGCGCGCCGGCTCGCCGGCCGTCCGGCTGAGGCCGGCACCGGGAGCGACCCCGACGAAGTCGACCCCGATGACGTCGACGACTGGAGCATCGTTGACGCGCTGGACACGCTGCCAGAAGAGGGCTGGCTATCCGACGAGGGGCACCGCCGGCTTGCGGCGCTCGCCCGACAGTTGCGCGCCCTCCGCGAACGGGCCGGCCAGCCGTTGCCAGACCTGGTCCACGACGTGGAACGCGCACTTGGCCTGGATGTCGAGGTGGCGGCAGCTCCTGAGGGCGCCGGCACCGGTCGGGCCAATCTCGACCGGTTCCTCGACGTCGCATCCGAGTTCGCGGCGTCGGGCGAGGCTCCGACACTGGCGGCGTTCCTCGCGTACCTCGATGCTGCCGAGACCGCCGAGCGCGGGCTGCGGCCTGGCGAGGTCGAGGTATCGGGGGACAGGGTGCAGGTGCTGACCGTCCATGGCGCCAAGGGCCTCGAATGGGACGCCGTGTTCGTGACCGGGCTGGTCGACGGCGTGTTCCCCGCGGGCGCTGGCACGGCTCGGGCGTGGCTCACCGATCCGGGCGAGCTGCCGTACCCCCTTCGCGGCGACGCGGCCGCGCTGCCCACGCTGCGCCTCGACAATGCAGCGGATCAGCGCGATGTCCGCGACGCGGTGGAGCGCTTCGCCGCGGAATGTGGCGAGGCTGGGCGGCTCGAGGAGCGCCGGCTTGCGTACGTGGCGGTGACTCGGGCCCGGCGACTGCTGGTGTGTTCGGGGTACTGGTGGGGTGACGGAGTCCGGCCGCGGCAGCCGGCGGAGTTCCTCCAGGAGATCCGCGCCGAGTGCGAGGCCGGCTCGGGCACGATCGGAGTGTGGGTCGACGAGGCGGGGGAGACCAACCCGCTCGACGATGTTCCGGTGGAGCTGCGCTGGCCCTATGACCCCCTGGGTGGCCGCCGGGCGGTCGTTGAGGAGGGTGCCCGGCTGGTCCGTGCCGCTGCCGCCGGTGAGGACGCCGCTGATCTCGTCGCCGAGGCGGAGATCGCCGAGGCCGCGAGCGAGTGGGACACCGAGGTGGAGCGGCTGGTCGCCGAGCGCGAGCGTACGGCACCGGGACGTCCCGTGGAAGTGCAGCTTCCCGAGCACCTTTCGGTGTCGCAGCTGGTCATGCTGCGGCGCGATGCTGCCGCGCTGGCCCAGGCCATCCGGCGGCCGGTGCCTCGCCCGCCGGCGCCGCTCGCGCGGCGGGGGACGCTGTTCCACGCCTGGCTGGAGTCCCTGTGGGGGTCGCCGCGGCTGGTGGACGTGGACGAGTTGCCCGGCTCGGCCGACGAGGGCGCACATCACGACCACGAGCTGGCGGACCTCCAGCGGGCCTTCCTGTCCTCCGAGTGGGCCGCCCGGACGCCGGTCGAGGTCGAGCCGCCGTTCGAGCTGCTCGTGGCTGGTGTGCTCGTCCGGGGCCGCGCCGACGCTGTGTTCTCAACTCCCGACGGCGGGCTGGATGTGGTCGACTGGAAGACCGGACGGCCGCCGAGCGGGGCCGAGGAGGAGTCCGTCCGCGCGGTCCAGCTCGCGGTGTACCGGCTGGCGTTCGCGCGGTTGCGCGGCGTGCCGCTGGAGCGGGTCGGCGCGGCGTTCCACTACGTGCGCTACGGCCGGACGCTGCGCCCGGTCGATCTGCTCGAGGAAGCCGAGCTCGAGGAGCTCGTCCGCTCCGTACCGACTTCCGTGGACGCCTAGCTGACGATTCCCCCTTGCCTCGGAGTGGCTGCGCCCTCGGCGGATACGCGACCGCTCTGGCGCGCCGAGCCGCGTCGCCGGGCGGATCAGGTGACCAATCCCGCCCATAGGCTGCGAGGAACCCACCTGATCGCCACGTGTCCACATGCTGAGACGCGATCAGGTGAGCCTTCCGCCGGCGGGCTGCCCGTTACCTCATCTGATCGCTGCGGCGGCGAAGATCAGGTGACCTGGTTGCGGGCGGGGCCGCCGTCACCCTCCAGTGCAGCTGAGCAGGCCCAACCGCTCCTTGGCCGCCAGCACGCGCAGCGCATGCCGGTCGACGGCCGCTGCGAACTCCACGTCCGCGTCCGCCTCGGCCCGCACCGCATCGACCATGGCCAGCAGCGTGGACGGTGTGCCGGCCACGACGACGATGTCGCCGCCGGCCCGGATGAAGTCCAGCGCCCGTCGCTTCGGCGGCACCGCGCTCACCTCCTCGGCCACACCGAGGTCATCGGAAAGGATGACGCCGTCGAAGCCGAGGTCGCCGCGCACCATGCCGTCGATCACGGTCGGCGAGAAGACCGCCCGGCGGTCGGAGTCGATCTCGGCATAGGTGGACAGTGCGACCATCAGGAACTCCGCGCCAGCATCGATGCCGGCGCGAAACGCGGCGAGGTCGGGGTCGTCCCGGGTCGTCGCGGTGTCCACGACTCCGCTCGAGAAGTCGGTGTTGCCGCGAACCTTGCCGAGCCCAGGGAAGTGCTTGACCGCGGTGGCCACTCCGGCGTCGCCCATCCCGGCGACGAACGCGGCCACGTGCTCTCCCGCGGCGGAGGCGTCCGAGCCATACCCTCGCTCGAGCGCTCCGACGGGCTCGTTCGCGCTGCCGACGGAATCGGGTACGACATCCGCCACCGGAGCGAGGTTGAGGTCGACGCCGGCCGCGCGCAGGTCGGTACCCCAGTCCCGGGCCATGGTGCGCAGCTCGTCCGGCGGCCGGAGCGCCTGCTCGGCGGCTGACGGAATCGGCTCGAAGCCAGGCCCCTTCAAGTGCTGGACCCGGCCACCCTCCTGGTCGACAGCCACGATGGGTTCGGCACCGGCAGGGGTCCCGGCCACGGCGCGCGCTCGATCGATGGCGGTCGAGACCGCGTCCGCTCCCTCGGTCGCCTGGCCGACGAGCAGAACCGAGCCCACGCGCGCCCTCTCCAGTGCCTCGGGCACCGTGGCCGGGCTGGTGTCCACCTGGATACCGCCCATGAACAGTTGCCCCACACGCTCGTCGAGGTCGAGTTCGTCGAGCACCCGCTCGGCACACGCCGGCGACGCCGGAGCGGCCGCGGTGCGCTCGGGCGTGGGCGTGGCCGCCGGTGCCTGGCTCGATGTGGCCGCCGGTGGCTCGGTCCGAGCCCGGACCGGCGCGGACGTCGGCTCGACGCCGCTGACCGGGCGGTCGCCGACGCAACCCGTGAGGCCCACCGCGCCGAGCACGATCACGCTCGCGGCGCCCGCCGCCGTCCGGCTCAACGTCATCGCGGGTCAACATAACCCACGGCCGGCTCCCGGCGACCTGTCGGGCCGGACAGCTCGCCGGCCTGCCTGTCAGGCAGCGTTCGGCCTGACAGGTCGCGCGGGGCGCCGGCTGCCGGCTCGATCACACGTCCCGCCGGACGGTCAGCGTCAGGATGGCGGCCAGGAACGCCACGATGTACCCGCCGAGCAGGACGGCGGCCGTCGTCCCGGAGAGCACGGTCACTACTCCAGGCGTGCCGTTGGGCTCGCTCTGCGTCAGCACTCCGAGAGCGCCGACCACGGAACCGGCCGCGGTGCCCGGGAGCAGGTCTGTCACCGTCTGTAGCCAGTCGAGCAGCCCTGCCGCACCGCGCAACAGGTTCTCCACGACCAGTGCCCACACCAGACCTAGCCCGACGGCGAGGGCGGGACCGCGCGTCACGGTGCCCAGCAGCACACCGCCGGCGAGCCACATGCCGCCGATCAGCAGCGCCGCGCCGACGCCTTGCGCCGTGTCGGCTAGCGACGGCCAGTTCATGGGCTGGGATTCCGCCGATGCAACGGCGAACGCCGCGAGCAGGTCCAGGGTGAGTGTCAGCGTCACGAGGACGGCCAAGAACAGTCCGAGTGCTCCCAGGGTTCCGCCGAGCACGCGGCTGCGGCGTAGCCCGGTTGTGAACACCGTCTTCCAGGTTCCCCAGCCGTAGCCGCTGCCGACCGCCAGCGCTCCCATAGTGATCAGCAGCGCGCCGCCGAACATGGGCAGTCCGGCGATCATCGCCGCGGGCGCGTTGGCGGGCGCCATCTGTTCCAGCAGGGCCGCTGCGCCGCCTCCGGAGACCTCATCGGCGAAGCCCCCGCCGGAGCCGCTGCGGTAGCTCAGGTAGTTGAACAGGTATCCGAAGGTCAGGTTCAGCACCAGCCAGACCCCGCCGATGATCCACGTGGTCGGCCAGCGTCCCAACCGGACAACCTCCGCACGCAGGCTTGCCATCACTTCTCCTCCTTGTCGGATGTGAGTTCGGTACCGGTCATCTCGAAGAAGGCCTCTTCGAGCGTCCGCTCCACGGGACGGATCTCGGATACCGCGACACCGGCCTCAACCAGGGCCTGGGTGAGCGCGGGCGCGCTGTTCGCGCTCGTGGACAGCCAGAGCGCGCCGTCCGTGGCGGTCACCTGCTCTGCCCCGAGGAGCCGGGCCGCCACGTCGGACGCCGCGGTCTGCGGCTCGGCGCGGACCAGCAGGCCGGTCGCCTGGCCGCGGAGCTCAGCCACGGTGCTTTCGGTGAGCAGCCGTCCCTCGGAGATCACCCCGACCCGGTCGCAGATCTGCTGCACCTCGCCGAGCATATGGCTCGACAGCAGGAAGGTCTGACCATGGTCGGCCAGCGCCCTGATCAGGACGCGCATATCGGCCATCCCGGCGGGATCCAGCCCGTTTGTCGGCTCGTCGAGGATGAGCAACTCGGGAGTGCCGAGCAGGGCCGCTGCGACCCCGAGCCGCTGCTTCATGCCGAGCGAGTACGACTTGAACCTGTCGCCGGCCCGGTCGGTCAGGTCAACCTGTTCGAGCGCCGCGTCCACCGCCGCGTCGTCGAGCCGCGAGTACCGGGCGAGCACCCGCAGGTTGTCGCGGCCGGACAGGTAGGGGAAGAAGCCGGGGCTCTCCACGAGCGCGCCGGTGCGGTCCAACGCGTCCGGAGCCCCCGGCGGGCGCCC
>CAZMXH010000030.1:0-16463 GCA_964570165.1 uncultured Actinomycetes bacterium | reverse complement strand
GGTGTCGAGCACGTGGTCGTACAGCGAGAACGTGTTGACCGGAACCGAGTCCAGCCCGCTGTCGTGCATCCGCCGCCACGCGTCCTGCCGGACCTGCCTGGCGACCTGCTGCAGGTCGTCCTGCGGCGTCGTACCAGCCCAGAAGCCCTCCAGGGCGTGCTTGAGCTCACGGCGCCGGCCGATCCTCGGGTAGCCGAGTACCGTGGCGCCGATGGGCGAATGAGTCATACGTCCTCTCCTGTCTGATCTGTACCGCAAACCGGGTGCCGTGCAACCCGTCCTCCTCGATTCGCCGCTGGGCGTCGGCGACGGCGCCTATCGGAACCTTCGTGACCGACCGGGGGCGGAGCAAACCCCTCGCGAGAAGCCGGTTGATGCTCGCCGCTGCCTCGGCGAGCTCAGCCGCCGCGGCTCCGGTGATCGTAAACCCGGCCACCGAGGCGTGCTTGAGAAACAACCGCCCGGCGGGCAGCACCGCCTGCGAGCGCACGCCAGCGAGCACGATGATCCGCCCTCCGAAGGCGAGTAGCTCGACGGCGGTGGCAAGGTCGTTGACGCCCGACGTCTCCACGATCAGGTCTACGCCACCGGGTGCCGCTGCGCGCACCTGGTCGGCAGCCGCAGAGTCCCTGTAGTCGATGACCTCGGACGCGCCGAGATCGCGGCAGTAGCCCGCGTCCTCCGACCGTGCGACGGCGAGGACGCGGGCGCCCGCCTCCAGCGCCATAACCGTCACCGCGCTGCCGACGTTGCCGGCGGCTCCGACGACGAGCACGGTCTCCCCAGGCCGTACGCGCCCGTGCCGGAACAGCGCCAGGTACGCCGTCGCTGCCGGATGCAGCACCGCGACCGCGTCGTCAAAGCTCGCCGCGGACGGAAGGTGGTACAGCCGATCGACCGGCACCGCCGCCTGCTCGGCGGTGGGCCCCTGCCGCCCAGCATGGCCGAGGCTGTTGCACCAGACGCGGTCTCCGATCGCGAAGTCAGCAACACCGTCACCCACCGCTGCGACCGTACCCACGAGATCGCGCCCCACGACGAAGGGGAACGGCATCGGCGTGGGGTACGCACCCGACCGGATCAGCGCGTCCGCTCGATTGACCGTGGTTGCCGCCACGTCGACCAGCACGTCCGTCGGCCCGATCCCTGGGGCTGGCAGCTCACCGATGCGGATGTTCTCCGGCGGCCCCGTCTCCTCGATGTACGCGGCAAGCATGAACTCCATTGTCCTCGACGCAACTTTCGGTCCCGGGGTCGGCGAGCCCGCCAGCCGCCATGTGACTCAGAAGGGCGGGACGTCTCAGAAAGGCGGGACTTCGCGGGGGTCGAAGTTCGGTGCGGCCTGAGGATTCCGGAGCAGGGTGAGCAGGCCCGGCAACGCGGCGGGACGGGAGTCGCTCCGGCAGGGCTCGTCCCGGCGGGGCGGCGCCACCGTTGGCGGCTGGGGCGGCTCGCCGGGGCCCGCCGCCGCGGAGACGGGGGGGGGACCGGCCGCGGGGCCGCGCGGCACCGGCTCGGGAAGAGGCAGTACCAGCGGCGGCGGCCGGCTCGTGTACCGCTGGCCCAGAGGGCTGATCCACACCGTGACCTCCGGAGTCGGTTTGAAGATCCGCCAACCGGCCTCCTGCAGCCGATGGTCATGGCGGCAACAGCACGAGAGGTTCGGACCGACCGTGCGTCCGCCCTCGGCGTACCCGACGGCGTGGTCCTGGTCGGTGCGCGCCGCCGGTACCCGGCACGCCGGGTGAACGCAGCACCGATCGCGCAGCTGCACCTGCCGCCGCAGCCAGGCGCCGGGCGTGCGGCGACGGACTGCGCCAGGCGAGATGTCGTCGGTCGCACCGCCGGCGAGGTGTTCCGCGTGGGAAGCTGCGAGCTCCGCGATGACCGCCGACCAGCGGCCGTACTCGTGGACGCTGGCGGCCAACCGCTCCAGCTGCGGTGTCGTGACGTGCACTTCGACGATGCCGCCCCGTCGGAAGTCCCTGTGCGGAGGCCGCTCACCCGCTCGGCACGGGCGGGCGGACAGCAGCCCGGCGTGGAGCGGCCGGCCGAGAGCGTCGCACACGACGTACCGCCACTCCCCTGCCGTCATGCCGGCCACGATGTGCCGCGCCAGCCGGGCGGGCACGTAATCCCACCCCGGCAGCTGCGCGGGATGGTCACTCAGCCCCAGCAGAGCGGCCAGCGGCGCCCTGAGCTCGCGCACCGACCACCGCGCCCCGACGCCTCCCGAGTGGTCGCGAGCACCGTCGTGAACCTCGGGCCGGTCGCCCGGTGGTGCGGCCGCTCCGCCGGTACCGGGCGGCGTGCCGGGGCGGGAGCCCTCTCCGCTGCCGTCACCGGAGTCACCGTCATCTGCCCTGCCGTCATCGGGGCCGCGACCGTCTTCGGTGGAGTCGCCGCCCTCCCCCGGCTCTGCGAACGGGTGGTCTAGCACGTACTTGACGATCTGTGGATCGGTCATCCCCAGAAACGTGCCGTCCAGCATGCCGAGGAACAGGTCGACTCGTACATGGTCGATCGGACGCTTGTCGCCGCTGCGCTTGCAGTCACGTGCCAGCGTGTCGACGCGGTCGCAGGCCGCGGCGGCCCGGTCGACCGGCAAGTCCAGGCCGTGCACGTTTCCGGTGCCGTCCGGGTTGCGCGAGCCCGCGACTCGCCGGCCGCGGATCTTCTCCTTGTATCGGCGCTCAGCCCACTCCGGATCGATCGCGATCGCCAGCCGCTTGATCCGGTCGATCAACTCGCCCACGGTCAACCCGGGAGCCTCCGGTAGCAACTGCGCGCACACCTGCGCCGCCTGGTCATCCGTCAGACCCACAGTCCATGAGATGAACGCCCGCGCCCGCGGTTCGTCCAAGACCCCGGCGAGCATCGCCTCACCCAGCATCGGCAGCCGGTCGAGCACGTCGAAGGCGAGCGCAAAGGTGGAGCCCGCCCGCGTGCGGGACCAGGACAGGGCCGCTCGCGCCTCCTCGCTCGCGAACTCCCCGGGAGTCTCGACCCTGGAGACCGTGTCCTGCGAGAACGGCTCGCGCAGACCCGTCTCGAGCAACGCCGCCAAGAACACCGTCCGGTAGTGGCAGGCGAGCCGGTATGCCGCGCGCAGCACCTCCACAGTGTCACCACCGGACACCTGAGCGAGCGGGATGTTAGCCAACATCTCGGCCAGCCGCGGACCCGGCGCCATGTCGGCAAGGCCTTCGGGAATCGGGACGGGCGCCGCGGTGCCCGGCGTCGGTACGGACATCCCGGAACCCCCTCCCGGTTCTCGGCTCGGCCTACCAACTGCGTGCCATGTCGCTCATTCTATTCGAATTTGTGTTCCAGATCAGGCCCTCGACCAGCCAATAGGGACAGATCCGACGGGGACATTGTGTCGCGACCGCGGCTGACGGCGACCGCGTCCGCTGCGATCCAGCCCGTGCGATAATCCGCCTATCACGGCCACGGGCTCATGCGGGGGTGGTTGCGAGCAGTGCATCAGTCGGAAAGGGGATACCGGCACCAGTTGCGGACAGTGGTCTCCGCCACCGCCGCGCCGTACGGCTACACCCTGGCGGTGTGGTCCGCTGGAGCCCTGGCCTCGCGCGCCGTCGACGCATTCCCGTCCACCCTCGACACGCTGCTGCTGCTCGGCGGAGCCGTGGCAGGGTTCGCCCTGCTGGCAGGCCTGGCGTTCGGCGGGTTTGGCGAGGCCTTCCGTCCCACACCGAGAAGGCAGGTCAAGGTCTGGGGCGGGATGCACGTTCCAGCACTCGGAAGCAGTGTCCTCGTGTGCTCCGGCGTGGTGCACGTCCTTCGCGGCCACCTCATTTGGCTGTCTGTCGGCTTCGCGGCGACCACGACGTATCTCGCCGTCCTGGCCGGGCAGTACTGGTTCACGTCTGTGACAGGCAAGTGAGCGCAGGAGAAGCCGACCGCGGCCCGGTCACCTGATCGCCATTGCGCCACCTGATCGCCAGGGTCTCGGCGGATCAGGTGAGCGACCATGCCCGCAGCGGGCAGATTGGTCGACTGATCGCGTCTCAGCATGCGGAACACCGACGATCAGGTTAGCTACGCGCAGGGCGCAGGTCGGGTTGGTCACCTGATCTTCTTCAAGGGCGGACGCCGAGACCCTTGAGCAGCGAAGGAAATGTGACTAGGCTCACACAAACATCGTGTGAGAGCGCTCTCGCGCCCCAGCGACGGGCTGACGAGTGGAGGGGCCATGGCAGCGACGGTGCGGCATCGCAATGGGCGGCATGGCTGGAATCCCAGGGTTCGGGCGGCACTCGTGGCGGCTGCCGGAGCCGCCCTCCTCACCGGCCTGGTCGCCGGCCAATCCGCCCAGGCCCAGAGCGAGGTGCCAAACCTGGTCAGCAACGGCGGCTTCGAGCCCGGCGTGCATAACCAGTGGTGGAACATCACCGACGACGACGTCACCGACGGCGAGCTGTGCCTCGACGTGCCCGGCCGGGAGCGGTTCGGCAACTTCGTGGACCTCGGCCTCGAGGAAGGCGAGACGTACGTCTACGGCTTCACCGCGCACGGCGATCCCGGCACCGGCAACCTGCAGGCACGGATCCAGTCGGACGGCTCCCTTGGCCCCGAGGTCTTCGACGTCCTCGAGACCTTCGAGGTTTCGCCGGAGCCGCAGGCCTTCGAGTGGTCGTTCACCGCCACCGGCGACGCCCAGCGGGTGCAGTTCGAGATGTCCGGGGCGGACCCGGCGAGCACCTTCTGCATCACCGACGTGTACGTGAGCCCCGTCGCCGAACTGCTGCAGAACCCGGCGTTCGACGGCCTCGACCCGTGGTGGACGACGCCGAACCTCACGCTTGAGCCCGACGATGAGGGCCGGATGTGCGGCACCGTGCCCGCCGGCGGCAACCAGTGGGACGTCATCCTCGGCCAGAGCGGCATCGCCATCGAGGTGGGCCGCACCTACACCGTCACCCTCACCGCGACGGCGTCACCCGAGGCAAGCGCCCGCATCCTGATCCCGGACCCGGCCACCGACTGGCCGCCGCTGTACTTCGCCGACATCACACTGCGGCCGGACGGCCAGACCTTCAGCGAGACGTTCGAGGCGCCCATCACTGCCGACACCGAGTTCCAGGTCCAGCTTGGCGGCAACGCCGAGGACTTCACGCTGTGCATGCAGCTCGCGTCCCTCACCACCGGCGGCGAGGTGGACGAGTTCGAGCACGAGACCGGCCCGCGGGTGCGGGTCAACCAAGTCGGCTACCTGCCGAACGGCCCGAAGAACGCCACCGTGGTCACCGACGCCGAACAGCCGCTGCCCTGGCAGCTGCTCGACGACAGCGGCGCGGAGATCGCGTCCGGCACCACGGTGCCGCGCGGCTTCGACCCGTCCGCCGGGCTAGACGTCCACACCATCGACTTCAGCCATGTCACCGCCACCGGAACCGGCTTCCGGCTGGCGGCCGACGGCGAGGAGAGCTACCCGTTCGCCATCTCCGCGTCGCTGTACGACGAGCTGCGGGCCGACTCGCTGGGCATCTACTACACGGCGCGCTCGGGGTACGAGATCGAGCCGGTCGAGGTCGATGGTGAGCTCCTCAAGACCGAGTACGTCCGGCCCGCTGGCCACGTATCCGAGTTCGGCGGCGGGGACGTCAACCAGGGCGACCGCGGAGTCCCGTGCCTGCCCAACGAGGGGGCGACGGACCACCAGGGCAACCCGCAGCTCGGCGGGTTCGCGCACTACGGCCCGGACGGGTGGACCTGCCCGGACGGCTATGAGCTCGACCTGACCGGCGGGTGGTACGACGCAGGCGACCATGGCAAGTACGTCGTCAACTCCGGCATCACCGTCTACCAGCTGCTGTCGGCGTACGAGCGCAGCTTGCACGCCGGCGTCGTCGACGACGGCGCGCTCGGCGACTCGACGCTGGTGATCCCGGAGCGGGACAACGGCGTCCCCGACATCCTCGACGAGGTGCGGTGGAACCTGGAGTGGATGCTGTCCATGCAGGTTCCGGACGGCAGCGAGATGACCATCGAGGGCGAGACATTCGACGCGGGCGGCCTGGTCCACCACAAGGTGCATGACATCGCCTGGACCGGCCTGAACACGCTGCCGCACGAAGACCCGATGCCGCGGTACGTGCACCGCCCGTCGACGGCCGCCACGCTCAACCTGGCCGCGGCCGCGGCCCAGGGCGCCCGGCTGTACGACGAGTTCGACCCGGGCTACGCCGCCGGCCTGCTCGACGCGGCTCGGCGGGCGTGGGACGCGGCCAATGAGCATCCGGACATCTACGCGCCGGACACCAACAGCCTCGACCCGAATCCGGGGGGTGGACCGTACAACGACGTCCAGGTCGCGGACGAGTTCTACTGGGCGGCTGCACAGCTGTACCTGACGACCGGTGAGGATGAGTACCGGGACGCGGTGCTGTCCTCGGAGTACCACGTCGGAGGCGCGCAGGAGGACATCTGGCGGGCGACCGGCTTCGACTGGGGGTTCACCGCCGCGGCCGCGCGGCTCGACCTCGCAACCGTGCCGAACAACCTGCCCGGGCGCGCCGCCGTCATCGCGTCGGTGATCGAGGGGGCTGACCACTACCTCGACGTGCAAGCCGGTGAGCCGTTCGGGCATCCGTACAACCCGGGCGACTACGACTGGGGCTCGGCACACCAGGTCATCAACAACGCCAACGTCATCGCCACCGCGTTCGACCTGACGGGAGACGCGCGATACCTGGACGGCGCGTTGGAGGCCATCGACTATGTGCTCGGTCGCAACGCGATCAACAACTCGTACGTCAAGGGCTACGGCACGCACTTCTCGCAGAACATGCACAGCCGCTGGTATGCCTCGGCGGAACGGCTGCCGCCGTTCCCCGACGGCAAGCTGGCGGGAGGGCCGAACTCGGGCATCGAGGACCCGATCGCGCAGGCCAACCTGCAGGGCTGCGCGCCGCAGACCTGCTACATCGACCACATCGACTCGTGGTCGACGAACGAGACGACGATCAACTGGAACGCGGCGCTGGCATGGTACGCGTCCTGGGCGGCCGACATGGCCGACGGCGCGCCCGAGTGGTCGCCGCCGACGGCCACCTGCGCAGTGGACTACATCGTCCACGGCACCTGGCCCGGCGGCTTCAACGTGCAGATCTGGATCGAGAACCTTGGCCCGACCGCGATCGACGGGTGGGAGCTGTCCTGGACGTTCCCGGACGATCAGACGATCAACCACGGCTGGAGCGCCGACTATGAGCAGGACGGCGCGACCGTGACCGCGACCAGCCTGCCGTGGAACGAGGTACTGCACGCGCCGGGCGACGGCCTGGCCGAGCGGGCCATCGGCTTCATCGGCAACGCCAGCAACTCCGTTGAGCACGTCCCAGACGCCTTCCACCTGAACGGCGTCCGCTGCGACTCCCCGCGTTGACGCGCGGCCGACTGCGGTGAACCGCGGTCAGCGGCGCGGCTCGAGGAAGACCACGGGGATCACGCGGTCGGTGTTCGACTGGTAGACGCGGTACTTGTGGTATGCGGCCAGCACGCGGGGCCACCAGACGTCCCGTTCCTGCGGTGAGGCCGTCCGCGCACGTACCGGCCAGCGCCGGCCTCCCACCTGCACGGTGGCGTCCGGATGCTGGAGCAGGTTGCGGTACCACTGCGGATGCGACGGCCGCCCGCCCCAGGAGGCGATCACCAGCAGGGTGTCGCCGTCACGCAGGTACAGCAGCGGGACGGTGTGCTCCCGGCCCGTTTGGGCACCACGCGTGGTCAGCAGCAGCATGTCGTTGCGGACAAGGCGGCGGCCGATGACGCCGCGCGTCATCCGGTACACGACCCGGTGCAGCCGCGACAGCCGGCGAGCCGTGGCGTCACGCATGGTGTGCCAAGTCTACGAAGGTACCGATCCACCTGCCGGGGCGTGCTGCTGACACGCTCCGGCGAGTCCGCCCCGCCGGCGGCCCACCCGGCGGTGATCCGCTACCGTGAACCACTGCTCCGGGAGGCCGGTCTGACAGGGAGGGTGGTCGATGGTGGGGGGACATCTGGCCGAGGCGACCGGGCTCCACAAGCGCTTCGGCGACATCCAGGCGGTCGACGATGTCTCGCTGCACATCGACCCTGGTGAGACATACGGACTGCTCGGGCCCAACGGAGCCGGCAAGACCACCACCATTTCCATCCTCGCCGGCCTGCTCGAGCCGGACGAGGGCGAGGTCACGGTCGCGGGCACCAAGATCCGGCCCCGATCGACAGCAGGCAAGGGCGCGATCGGCCTGGTGCCGCAGGAGATCGCCGTATACCCCGACCTGTCGGCCGACGAGAACCTGCGGTTCTTCGCCGCGCTCTACGGGATGTCCGGAGCCGAGACGAAGTCCCGGATCGACGAGATACTCGAGGTCATCGGTCTCACCGACCGCCGCAAGGACCGGGTCAGCAAGTACTCCGGCGGCATGAAGCGGCGGCTGAACATCGGCATCGGCCTGCTGCACAAGCCGCAACTCCTCGTCCTGGACGAGCCCACCGTCGGTGTGGATCCGCAGTCCCGCAACGCGATCCTGGAGTCGGTCGAGGCGCTGTCCGGCGAGGGCATGGCCGTCCTCTACACCACGCATTACATGGAGGAGGCCGAGCGGCTGTGCGACCGGATCGGCATCATCGACTCGGGCAAGGTCATCGCTGAAGGCACGACCACGCAACTCGTCTCCACCATCGGAGAGCAGGAACGCCTGCGCATCGAGGTGACGGGCCACGTCGAGGGGGCTTCCGAGCGGGTCGCAGAGATCGTCGGCGCGGGCAAGGTCTCCATGGACGAGCGAACCATGGTGGTGATCACCGACAACTCGTCCCGTGATCTGCCGCCCGTCATCGAGCGGCTAGCGGCCCACGGCGTGCAGATCGGGTCCATCGAGGTGACCCGTCCGGACCTGGAGGCGGTGTTCCTCCACCTGACCGGGAAGGCGCTCCGCGAGTGATCCGCGCTGTCCGCACGATCACCACCAAGGACCTGCGCCAGCGGCTGCGGGACAAGTCGTTCTTCCTGCTCGGCATCCTGACCCCGCTGGCCCTCACCTACGTCCTCAACCTGGTCTTCGGCGGTGCCGCGGAGGGCGAGCTAGAGGTGAGCACCGGAGTCGTCGACGCCGACGCGTCCGAGATCTCAGCCGACCTGCGCGCCAACCTGATCAGGCTTGACGGCGAGGGCAGCATCGAGGTCTTGGACCTGCCCGCCGACACCGACCCCGGGCAGGCAATCGACGAGCACGACCTCGACGCGGTCTTGGTCATCCCGGACGGCTTCGGAGAGGCGATCGTTGCAGGCGGTGCTCCTCACCTCCGGGTGGTGGAGAACCCGGACAGGCCCATCCAGGCGGGGGTCGCCGGCTCCCTCCTGGACGGCTTCGCGGCGGAGCTCGAGCGCACCCGGCTGCTGGCCGCTGCCGGGGAGGAGCTCGGCGTTACCCCGGACCTCGAGGCCGCCACCGAGGATCTTGACGTGGCCGAGCAGCGGCCGGGCGGCGCCGCCGTGGATCCGACCGCACGGTTGATAGCCGGCATGGCGATCATGTTCGTCTTCTTCACCGTCGGCTTCGGCGTCACGACGCTGCTGCACGAGCGGCAGGACGGCACGCTGGCCCGGCTGCTCGCCGCCCCCATCCCCCGCGAGGCCATCCTCGCCTCGAAAGCACTGGTGGCCTACATTCTCGGCGTGCTGGCCACCAGCATCCTCCTGGTGACGGCCGGGATCCTGATGGGAGCCGAATGGGGCCCGCTGCTGGGAGTTGGCGCACTCGTGCTGGCCGGCTGCCTGACCGCGATGGCGCTCATGGCCGTTGTCGCCGGGCTGGCTAGGACGGCGGAGGGAGCGAACGCGGTCCAGTCGGTCATTGCGGTGGGTCTGGCGATGCTCGGTGGTTCGTGGTTCCCCGTCCCCGACGAGGGAGTGATCGGCGCGGTGGCCAAGCTGACGCCGCACTTCTGGTTCCTGGACGGGATCGAAGAGCTCGCCGCCGCGTCGACCTGGACGGTGGTCGGTCCCTCGCTCGCGGCGCTGGTAGCTATCGCGGTGCTGACCGGCGTACCCGCCACGATGCTGCTCCGCCGGAGGCTGGCGCCATGACCAAGATCGGAACGATCGCGTGGTACAACCTGGTCCGGTTGTTCCGCGAGCGGAGCAACCTGTTCTTCGTCCTGGTGTTTCCACTGCTGATCATCGCGGTCCTCGGATCGGTGTTCGGCGAGCAGGAAACGCCGGAGATCGGCGTGACCGGAGACGGTGAGTTCGCGGCAGCGGCGACCGAACGCGTCGAAGAGTCCGGAGCGGCAAGCATCCGGTGGGTCGACTCCGAGTCCGAACTGCGTGAGCTGGTCGGCGACGACGCGCTGCCCGTCGGGGTCGTCGTGCCGCCGGACGCCGAGGCCGCACTGCACGAGGGCGAGCAGCCACGGCTCACAACGCTGGTGGGAACCGCCGACAACGCTCCGGCGCTGGCGGGAGTCATCATCCGTGCGTTCGAAGCGGAGGCCGCCGTCCACGGTGTCGTCGGCCAGCTCGCGACCACCACGGACACGCCGGCGAGCGCGGTCACGCAGGTCGTGTCGCAGATGGCGGACGCTCTCCCGCCGATCGAGGTCGAGCGCGTCACCGTGGGCGGCGGCGAGGCCAACGACGTCGGGTTCGGCTTCGACCAGGTCGCCGTCGGCATGCTGCTGCTTCTTGTGTTTCTCAACACGCTGGTCGGGGCCGCCGCGCTCGTGCAAAGCCGTAGGGAAGGAGTCAGCCGGCGGATGGTCGCCACGCCGACCAGCCTGCGCACGATCGTCGTCGGCGAGGGGCTAGGCCGATGGAGCGTCGGGCTGTTCCAGGCGGCCTACATCATGATCGCCAGCGCCTTGCTGTTCGGAGTGGAGTGGGGCGACCTGGCGTCCGCGATCGCCCTCATCGCGGTGTTCGCCGCCGTCCCCGCCGGAGCAGCCATGCTGATCGGCGCGGTGCTGAGCAACGACGAGCAGACGGCGGGCGTCACGGTACTGGCCGGGCTGGTGCTCGGCGCACTCGGTGGCACCATGTTCCCGCTCGAGCTGTACGGGTCCACCATGTCCACCGTCGCCCACGTCACGCCGCACGCCTGGGGCATCGACGCCTTCACGGAGCTGGGCCGCCATGGCGGCACGCTCGTTGACGTGCTCCCGGAGCTCGGCGTCCTTGCCGCCATGGCGGTCGTGCTCGTCGGGCTCGCGACCTGGCGGCTGCGGCTCACCCTGACGCGCGCCTAACCCACTTCACCAGCCGGCCCGAGCGATCTCGCGTCCCGCGCCCGGACGATCACGCAGCTCATGGTGCGACCGCATGCTCGAAAAGCTTGCGCAGACCGACAGCGTCGACGGCCGTGCGACGCATGGGCCGGTGTTCCATGGCCAGGGCCGACTCCCGGAAGCCGGACCCGCACAGCACCACGACGACGGTGTCCGTGGCTCGGAAGGCCCCACCGGCCAGCATTGTGCGGTAGGCGGCAACGCCCGTGCCGGACGACGGCTCCACGTAGATCCCCTCGTCGGACCCGAGCCGCGCCTGCGCGGCCAGCGCCTCCTGGTCGGATATCGAAATGAACATGCCGCCGGTCGTCCGTACCGCTGCCAGCGCGTCCGCGCCGTCCGGCGGATGGACGTGCGCAAGCTTGGACTGGACCGGGGTGACGGCACCACCGACGTCCGGCAGCTTCATCAACTCCGCCTGCGTGGTAACGCCTAGCGCGGCGGCTCGTTCGAGGACGTTGAACCTGGCGGATACGGCACCCACCAGCCACGGCACCCGGTCAATCCGGCCGATCGAGGCAAGCTCGGCGAAGCCGCGTCCGATGGCGGCGATCGTCCCACCCCCTCCCACCGGCACGACCACCCAGTCCGGAGACCCTCCGAGCTGCTCGGCGATCTCGTACGCGATCGTCTTCGCTCCCTCGGCCTGGTACGGATTGCAGCCGCGCACGGTCGAGCTGTGGTAGCCCGCCGACCTCGGCCGCCAGCGCGGTGACCAGGTCGATCAGCTCGTCGACCGGCACGTCGACCTCGACCACCTCGGAGCCGAGCGCGAACACGGGATACACCCGCTCGGCGGGAACGCCTGCCTCCATGCACACGAGGCTGCGGATGCCCGCCCGGGCCGCATACGCGGCGTTGGAGATGCCCGTGCTGCCGGACGACACCAGCACGGACACCCGGGCACCGACTCGCACGGCGTGGCTGACGGCCACGCAGAGCTGGCGATCCTTGTGCGAGCCTGTCGGGTTGCTCGTCTCTACCTTGCAGTACACCCGCGGTTCGGCCCCGCCGACGCGGATCAGAGGCGTGGCTCCCTCACCGAGCGTGAGCGCCCTGGCGGGGTCCGCGACCGGAAGCAACCGCCAGAAGCGCAGCACCCCACGGTACTGCGGGTCCCAGCCGACCTGTTCGGTGTCGTACCTGAACGACAGGATGCCACCACACTGCTCGCACCGCATCGCGTCGAAACGGGAAACCTCCGCACAGGAGTCACAGTGTGCTTCGAAGTGCATGGCGGGCTCCTCACATCACCTCGTAGCGGCGTATGCACGAGCGAGCGACTCGCCTGCCGTGAGTGACGACCGGACCCCTCTTCGATGACGGCCTTCTCCCTCGGCATGCTCGACGATCTCCGCAGCGTACTCGGCCGGTACGCCGCGACACCGTCCTGATGGGCCAAGATGTAGTCGCCGCGACCGGCACGCGGCTGCGATGATCGTCCAGGCCGACCGGTCCGTCCGGCTCGGAACACCGCCGTCCCCATCCTCCGACGACAGCTGAGAGGGTAGCGATGACCAAGCTCGAGATCAGCACTGGCGGCGCCCCGGCGCCCGGCGGCGCCTACTCCCAAGGGATAGCCGCGAACGGGTTCGTCTATACCGCAGGTATGGGCCCGCACGACCCCGCGTCCGGGCGGGTGCTGGGCGACACGGTCGAGGAGCAGGCCGCACAGACGCTTCGCAACCTGCGCGCCGTCCTGGCCGCTCACGAGCTCGACCTCGACGACGCGGTCAAGGTGACCGTCCATCTCGCGAACCTCGATCGGGACTTCGCGGGCTTCAACAGGATCTACGAGTCGTGGTTCACGCCGCCCTACCCCGCGCGCACCACGGTCGGTTCCACCCTCGCGGGAATCCTCGTCGAGATCGATCTCGTGGCGGCCCTACCGGCGGGACGGCCCGGCTGACCGGCCCGCCGGTGCCGCCGCTGCTCAGAGGTTCCAGGTTGAAAGGACCAGCGCACCCTCCCGCTTGGCCTGGATCTGGAAGTCCAGGATGTCCCGCGGGTGCACCGGGATGACGCCCTCGATCATGTCCGACTCCCGCATGCCGTAGAGCGCCGCCGCGGAGAACCGACAGGCGTAGACCTTGCCGCCCTCGTTCATGATGGTCTTCAACTGGTTGTTGTAGTTCTGGTTCCCCGGGAACGCCTCGTCTCCGACCTTCGGGAAGCCGCGCGTGGCGGAGGCCATCAGCGACCCCGGTCCGAAGAGCACCAGGCTGGTGTCGAAGCCCTTCCGGACCATCCGGGTGACGGTGAGCATGTTGACCAGCCCCACCGAACCCTCGAAGGGCACGGTGTGCATGAACACGTAGCCCTTCTCTCCGGGTTCTGCCTCGTAGTCGGGGAGGACCTTCTCCTCGTAGTTGACGATGGCCTGGCCGGGCTCCACGCGCTGGTTGACGAAATCAGCCATTTCCGTTCCTTTCCGTTGGGCCGAGTCGTGGCTATTCCCTTGGCTTTCCTTGGTTCCCTTGATTTCACCTGGCTCGCGACGGTGCCCGGCGCCTGGAGCCCCGTTTCCACTTGCGGTGGCTTCCGGGCATCGCGGACATGATCCTCCGGCGCAGCCACCAGGGCAGCAGCCGGTACAGCGGCACGAAGACGCGCTGCCAGAACCAGTGCTGCCGCCCGACCGGACCGCCGCGCTGCAGGTACTGCCGGGCCATGTCACGTTGCGCGGCCAGCATCAGGTGGTGCTCCGCGTTCTCCCGCAGCCAGCGGAACATCCGGCTCACGGCTCCCCCCTAGCCTTCGAGGCGGGCCAAGCAGTCGTTCGCGGCCGATGCGATCGGCTCGGCGAGCGCCCCGATGGGTGGCGAGTAGACATTCTCCATCGACGCGAGGTCCTCGACGGTCGCCTTCTTCCGAATCGCCATCCCGAGGAAGTCGGCGCGTTCCTTGATGCCCTCGGCGCCGACCATCTGGGCGCCGATCAGCGTGTGGTCCTTGGGGTCGAACAGCAGCTTGACCTTGAGCTTCTGCACCCCTGGGTAGTACCGGGCGCGCGAGATCCCCTCCGCGACCCCCATCACGTACGGCAGGCCGAGCGCGGTGGCGAGCGTCTCGCCCACCGACGCGCCGCCGATCATCTTGGTGCCGGCCACCATCCCCCATGGCACATAGACGGGCTGGTACTCGCGGTTGCCGCCCGCGGCGTTGGTCCCCGCGACCTTTCCCTGGGAGTAGGCGTGGCTGCCGGTGATCGCCACGATCGGCACTCCCGTGACTTCGTGCGGCAACTCGACGGAGTCGCCGGCGGCGTAGACCCCCTTCGCCGACGTCTCCATCCGGGAGTTGCAGATGATGCCGCCGGTCGAGCCGATCTTCAGGCCGGCCTCCGCGGCCAGCGTGGTGTTGGGCTGCTTGTGCGTGCAGACCACCACCACGTCGGCCGGGATCTCTCCGTCGCTGGTCTGCACCGCCCGCACCCTGCCGTCGCCGACGAACGCCTGGAGCTCGGTGCGGAGATGGAACTTGACGCCCATCTCCACCAGCGACTCCTCGACCGGCGCCATGATGTCCGGATCGGCGACGTCCGCGAGCAACCAGGGATTCGGGTCGACGAGATGGACCTCCATGTCGCGGTGGGCCAGCGCGGTGACCATCTCCATGCCGAGCGGAGTGGCATCGACGATGACGGCGCTCTTGGCCTCATCGAGGACCTTGTCCCACTCCATCGCCTCGCGGATGTTCTTGACGTAGTAGAGCCCTTCGAGATCGCTGCCGGGCACTCCGGGCGGCTCGTAGGTGAAGCCGGTCGCGACGACGAGGCGGTCGAACGGCTCGGTGCTGCCGTCCTCGACGGTCAACCGGCGGCTGCCGAGATCGATACCGGTGATGCGGGTCTGGTACCGGATATCGATGCCGGCCTCGTCGTACTGCTCCTTGGCGGCAAGGAAGAGCCGGTCGAAGCTGTCGATCTCGCGGCCGTGGACGTACGGGATCCCGCACGGGCTGTATCCGACGTCCTCGTACTCGGTGAAGACGCGCACCGTCGCGTCGCGGTCGGCGGCGCGGGCCGCACCTGCCGCTCCGATTCCGGCAGCACCTCCGCCGATCACCACGATGCGTGTGCTCATTGCCGCCTCCGGGCCGAACTCAGTGCTGCAGTGTTCCGTCGCGTTTGCGGATATTCACTATCGTAGTACGAGCTTAGGCCGAAAATAACACAGCGGCGCGGCAGGTCAAGCGAATCCGGCGACGAACACCAGCTACGGCCATCCCAGGTCCGAGTAGAACGCGGCGTGCCGCTCGGCGCTCGCCTGCCAGGTGAACCGTCCGGCGACGCGCGGGCCGCGTGCGGCCAGCCAGTCACGCAGCCCCGCGTCAGCGGCGAGCCGCGCCATGGCTTCCGCCAGCGCGTCCGAGTCTCCGGGGGGCACCAGCAGCGCGTCCGCCGCGGTGAGGTACTCGCGGAACACCGGGATGTCCGAGGTCACGACCGGCAGGCCGGCCGCCATGGCCTCCAGCACGGCCAGCCCCCAACCCTCGGTCACGGACGGAAAGGCGAACGCGTCTGCCGCGTGGTACCAGGCGGGCAGCTCGGCGTCCGGCACCGTACCGAGCAGCACGAGGCCATCCTCGGTGAGCCCGAGCTCCTCGGCCCGGGCAAGGCAGCGCTCGCGGTACTGCCGGTGGTCCTGGAACGAGTGGCCTCCTATGACCGCCAGCCGTGGCGCCGGCTCGACGGCGGTGCGGGCCTTGGCCAGCGCCTCGACGAGCTCCAGGCTCCCCTTCCGCGGCTCGAGGCCGCCCACCGTGAGATAGACGAAGCCGCCGTCCAGACCCGCCCGCGCCCGTAGCTCCGCCGGCGAGACCGGGCCCGGGCCGCCGAACCGAGCGGTGTCCACGCCGTTCGGCACCACGGCCGGACGCACGCCGAAGTCGCGTGCCAGCAGCCGCTGCCAGTGCCTGCTCACCACGAGGACGTGGTCCGGCTCGGTGATGGCCTTCTCCTGGCAATCCACCAGCGCCGGCGTGGAGAACTCGTCGACGTGGTGCACGGTGCGGACCACCAGCACGGGCCGGCCTTCGGCGCGCAGCCGCGCCGCGGCCCGCGCCGCAATGCAGTCCTGCGTGTGCAGGATGTGCCGCCCGCCATCCAGCTCGTCCCGCAACCCGTCGGTCAGCGTGTCTATCGCGGCGAAGACCCGCTCCTC
>CAZMXH010000029.1:0-16645 GCA_964570165.1 uncultured Actinomycetes bacterium | reverse complement strand
GGATCACCCCGATCATCGACGGGCGGCAACGGGCACCGGCATGGCCCGCCCGAGCGGTTCCATTTCGCGGACCAACGCGCCGAGGAAGTCGAAGACCCTCTCGTCAGCCGGATCCGGCAGGTCGACGATCGCCAGATCCACGCCCAGCTCGGCGAGCGCAGCGAACCGCTCCTTCGCCCAACCGAGGTCCAGGTCACCGAGCATGCCGAGGGTCGTCTTCACGATCTCGTCGTACGGGCGCCCGACGTCTGCGCAGTGCGCCGTCAGGACGTCGAGCTTGCGCGCGAGGCCGTCCGGGCCGAGCATCTCGAACAGGTTGCAGGCATCCGCATACTGCGCCACCAACCGCAGCGTCCTGCGCTCGCCCATCCCACCGACCATGATCGGCGGCCGCCGTACCGGCATCGGATTGTTGACCGGCTCGGCCAACTGGAAGTGCCGTCCCTCGTACGGTGTCGTGTCTCCGTCGAACATCCGCTGCGCGATCTGCAGCGTCTCCTCCAGCCGCTCGAAGCGTTCCCCGAGCGACGGGAAGGGCACGCCGAGAGCCCGAGACTCGTGCTCGTTCCAGGCCGCGCCGATGCCCAGCCAGGCTCGCGTCCTCCCGCCACAGTTCCGACAGCAGCAGGTCCTGACCCGGATGCAGCCCGAGTTGCGACAGCACGGACCAGATGCTCGGCCTCGTCGCCTTCATTGCCTTGAGCAGGCGGTACGACAGCGTGTCCTCAATCACCAACCCTCAACCACCAAGGACACCGTAGGGCACTCGCGGCCGGTCAGGTCAGCCGCTGACGCTGCCATACACAGCCAAGGCACCCGCGAGGCAACCGAGTGCGGCGGTGGTCAGGACGGCCCGGACGATGTTCCAGCGAGCCCATCTCCTCTCGTCGAACCGCTTACGCACCGCCGCCAGTTCGATCCGGTCGGGGTCGCCGGCGGCCTTGATCGCGTCGTTCAGCGGGACGTTCACCCGGACGGTGACGACGAACGTCGCCAGGTAGAGCACGAACGCGGCCAGGGCCCACGGAAGCACCGGCCGCGACTCCTCCGCCAGATGTAGACCAGCCGCCAGCCCGGTAAGCAGCAGCGCACCGACGAAGACGGCGAGGAACAGCGGGTTCAGGATCGCTCGGTCCATCGCCTGGAACGCGCCGACGAACGTCCGGTCGTCGGTCCGGCCCAGCCCGGGCATCACGGCGACCGCGTAGCCGAAGAACACTCCGGCCATCAGACCCATCATGATCGTCGCCGCGACCAGCGTCACGGCCTGGAACAGCTCCATCGAGCCTCCCGCTTCACGCTCCGGCAACTGTGATCTTCTCGAGCCTGACCAGGCTGACCGTCATGACGACGAGGATCTCACGCCCGGGCACCAGGTCTGACGGCGTCGGCAGCGGTCCGGAGCAGGTCCCAGAGTGCGTCGACGTGCCGCTGCTCGGTGTGTGTCTGACCGACGGATGCGCGGATCACCAACCGTCCGTCCAGCCGGGTGTGGGTGAGATAGGCCGCTCCACTGGCGTTGATGTCGTCCATCACTCGTTGTGTCGCGGCGTCGCCGTCCCGGTGGCGGAAGCACACCAGACTCAGCCGGGAGTACGGGTTCACCAGCTCGAACCGCGGATCGTCGCTGACCCGCTGGGCGAGCCCGCGCGCCATCTCGATATGCCGCCGGACGTGATGCCGCAAGCCCTCCGCACCGTAGTGCCGGATGACGAACCACAGCTTCAGCGCACGGAATCGGCGGCCAAGGGGCACCTGCCAGTCCCGGTAGTCGATCACGGCGCCGGATTCCGTCGCCGCGTTGCGCAGATACTCCGGCAGCACGCTCAAAGCGTTGATCAGCGGGGCGCGGTCCGCCACGTAGAACGCGTCGCAGTCGAAGTTGGTGAACATCCACTTGTGCGGGTTGGTGCAGTAGCTGTCCGCGAGTTCCACGCCGTCGTGGAGGTACCGGTGCTCCGGCAGCAGTGCGGCCGTGCCGGCCATCGCCGCGTCCACGTGCAGCCAGACCCCGAACCGCCGGCACACCTCGCCGAGCGCGGGCAGCGGGTCCACCGCCGCGGAGCTTGTCGTCCCGACCGTAGCGACGACCATCAGCGGGCGCCGGCCGCTGCGGACGTCACGCTGGATCTGCTGCTCGAGGTCGGCCACCCGCAACGCGTGGCTGCCGTCGACCGGCACCAGGCGCAGCGCGTCGGCACCCAGACCGGCGATCCGGACGGCCTTCTCCACAGACGAGTGGGCCTGCGTGGAGGCGTACACAGCGTGGCCACCGGGGTCGCCGCCAGCGCGTTCGCGAGCCGCGAGCAAGGCGCACAACGTCGCGCTCGACGCGCTGTCCTGGATCACGCCGCCGCCAGGGCCGTTCGACCGGAACCGGTCGGGAAGGCCGAGCAACTCCAGCAGCCAGTCGAGAACGTGGGTCTCCAACTCGGTGCAGGCGGGGCTGGTCGACCACAGCATTCCCTGCACACCCAACCCGGCCGACAGGAGCTCACCGAGGATGGACGGCCCGGACGTGTTCGCCGGGAAGTAGGCGAAGAAGTTCGGCGACTGCCAGTGGGTGACACCAGGGAGGATCACATCGTCGATGTCGGCGAGTATCCGGTCGAACGGCTCCGGCCGCTCCGGGGGGTGCCGCGGCAGCCGCTCCCGCACCTCCCCGGGACGGACCTGCGAGAGCACCGGCAGCGTCTCGACCCGGTCGAAATAGTCCGCGATCCAGTCGATCATCTCGCGGCCGTACCGCCGGAACTCGGCGGACGTCATGTGGAACTCGCGCTCGGTCACTCGCTGCGGACCAGGCAGAACGGGTGACCAGCCGGGTCGAGGAAGACTCGGTGGTCACGCCCCGGCTGGTAGTCGGCCTTCACCGCACCGAGCGCCACGGCCTGCCGCTCGGCTTCGTCGAGGTCGGCGACATCGAAGTCGAGGTGTGCCTGCTGCGGCTGGTCGCTGCCGGGCCATACCGGCCGCCGGTAGTCCGGAACCTGCTGAAAGGCGATCGTGGCACCTTGGTCGCTGCGAAGCTGGACCCACTCACCGCCGTCGTAGTCGAGCTCAAAGCCGGCCAGCGCACCGTAGAACGCGGCGAGTGCCTGCGGGTCGGGACAGTCAAGGGCGACGAGGCTGAACCGTCCAACTCCGGCCATGTCTCCCACCATAGAGTGGCCGGCTGACACCCCGCATGACGGTCTGCGTGTGGATATCGGTGAGTACAATCTTGTGATCATGACAGAGAAGATGCATGCCGTGCTTGTCCGGGAGAACGGCGGCCCGGAGGTTCTCGAGGCCGCCGAGGTCGAGGCTCCAACGCCCAAGCCCGGCGAGGTCCTCGTCGATGTCGCCGCGGCGGGCGTGAACTTCATCGACACCTACCAGCGTGAGGGCCGCTACCCCGTTCCCACGCCGTTCATCCTGGGTATGGAGGGCGCCGGCACGGTACGTGCGCTCGGCGACGGCGTGAGCGAGGTCCGCGTCGGCGACCGGGTGGCGTGGGTGCACGTCCTTGGGTCCTACGCCGAGCAGCTCGCAGTTCCCACCGACAACCTGTTCCGCATCCCCGACGACGTCTCGGACGAGTCGGCGGCCGCGCTCTTCCTGCAGGGAATCACGGCGCACTACCTGTCGCACTCCACCTATCCCGTGCAGCCAGGCGACTGGGTCGTCGTCCATGCGGCGGCGGGCGGCGTCGGCCTGCTACTGACCCAGATCGTCAAGCTTCTTGGGGGTCACGTGCTCGCCACGGCCTCGACTCCGGAGAAGGCCGAGCTCGCGAAGTCGGCGGGGGCGGACGAGGTGACCAGCTACGACAGCTTCGTAGACCGTGCCCGCGAGCTCACCGACGGCGAAGGGGTGGCGTGCGTCTACGACGGTGTTGGCCGGGCAACATTCGACGCTAGCCTCAACGCGCTGCGGGCGCGCGGCATGATGGCGCTGTTCGGGGCGGCGAGTGGGCCGGTCCCGCCGGTCGACCCTCTGCAGACGCTGGGCGCGAAGGGCTCGCTGTTCCTCACGCGGCCGATGTTCGCCGACTACACCCGGACGCGCGACGAGTTGCTCGGACGCGCCCATGACCTGCTCGGCTGGGTCGGCGCGGGTCGGCTCGACGTGCACATCGGAGCGAGGTATCCCCTGGCCGACGCGCGGCAGGCGCACGAGGCTCTCGAGGCGCGCCGCACCACAGGCAAGGTGCTGCTGCTACCAAGGTCCTGAGCCCACCGCGCTAGCCGACGGCAGTGGCCGTGTAGAACCGGCTGGCGTGTGCCACGAGCGCGATGAAGACCTCTTTGCCGGACTCCCGGCTGCGGGCGTCGCAGATCACCACCGGCGTGCCGGCATCGAGGTCGAGCGCCTGCGACACGGCATCGGGTGAGTAGCGGCGGGCGCCGTCAAACCTGTTGACGGCAACGATGAACGGGATATCCCTGTTCTCGAAGTAGTCCACCGCCGGGAAGCAGTCCTGCAGCCGCCGCGTGTCGGCGAGCACGACCGCACCGAGCGCGCCCTCGGCGAGCTCGTCCCACATGAACCAGAAGCGGTCCTGGCCTGGCGTGCCGAACAGATAGACGCAGAGGCCCTCCCGGATCGTGATGCGCCCGAAGTCCATGGCCACTGTGGTCGTGGTCTTGTCCTCGACCCCGCCGAGGTTGTCGACCACCTCACTCGGACCGGTCAGAAGCTCCTCGGTGTGCAGCGGGCGGATCTCCGAGACGGATCCGACAAGCGTGGTCTTGCCGACCCCGAACCCACCGGCAACAAGGATCTTGACTGTGATCAGAGGGCGGCCGTTGGACGCCATGTCGTCAGAGTGCCCGAAGGCCATTGATGACCTCCCTCAGTATGTGGTGGTCCGGCTGCTGGGTCGTGCCGGCGCTACGGCTCACGTGGATCTGCCCCATCTCGAGCAAGTCTCGGAGCATTACGCGCACGACGCCAACCGGCAGGTCAGACTCGGACGCGATGTCCGCTACCGTCACGGGACGCTGCTGACACAACCGCAGGATCCGTTGCTGCTCCGGTGGCAGCATCGGCCCGTCCCCTGCTGAAGGGTTGGCCTGGATAACAGCCATCAGATCGAACTTCTCACTCGTACTCTTGGTTCGACCGGCGGTCATCGCGTACATGCGGACGAGCGGGCCGGCCTCGTCGTCGTACCAGTGGGGGCTCGAGTCAGGCATTAGGCTGGGTCACTCCACCCGGGAGGACTGGCTCACCGGTTGCGGTCTGGACGGGATGTTCATGTGCTCGCGCACCTGCTTGACCAGCCTTGCCATCTCGTATGCCACGAGCCCCACGTCGGCGTCTGCGTCGGTGAACACGGCCAGGCACGACCGCTCCCCTGCAGCGACGACGAAGACAAAGCCGCCTTCGAGCTCCACCATCGTCTGGACGACACCGCCCGCCTCGAGGTGCATCCCGATGCCCTTGGCCAAGCTGTGGAGACCGGACGCCAGGGCGGCGAAGCGCTCCCTGTCCGCCCGGGCGAGGTCTGCCGACCCGCCCACCGCGAGGCCGTCGCCGGACAGCACAACAGCGTGCCGGATCTGGTCCACCCGGCCCACGAGGTCATCGAGCAGCCAGTTGAGCTCATTCGACGATTGCGCGGTATCCGTCATGATCTCCGTCCCCCTTGCGGCGAGTCGCCGGCGGTGTCCGACTGGCCGCGCAACCATCCGGAGCGCAGCGCGGAGAACGTTGCGCGAGCCTCCTCGGGAGAGCGTGGTGCCGATCGCGCGTCGCCCTCGCCGTCCGGCTCCCTCTCAGAGGCCGAGCCAGACGTGCTGGGCCAGCGGCGCATCTCGGAGCCCAGACTCGCCTGCCGGATGCGTCGCGGCAGGTCGTCGTTGTCATCCGGCGGTGGATCGCTGGACATGCGTCCCGACCGGCCGATGGACTCCCGCGCCCCGCCGTTCGATGGGCTGGGGTCGCCGTTGCCCGAGGGCCCTTGCGGCGATCCGACCGCTGCCAGTTGAGGGTGTTCGAGTGCAGGCCGGCGGTCGGACTCGGGCAGCGCCTCGTGCACTCCCGACTGCTCCAAGAGCTCGGTCGGGACCAGCACGATCGCCGTCACTCCGCCGTACGGCGACCGTTGCAGCGTCACTTCCACGTCCAAGCGGTGCGACAGCCGGTTCACCACGAACAGGCCCAGCTGGTCTGTCTCCAGCAGGTCGATCTGATCGGTGTCCTGGATTCGGCGGTTTGCGTCCTCCATGGCCTCCCGGCTCATGCCCAGGCCACGGTCCTCGATCTCCAGTGCCAGTCCGGTTCCCACCAGCTCCCCTCGCACGCGGGCCTTGGTGTTCGGCGGCGAGAAGACCGCGGCGTTCTCGACCAGCTCGGCGATCAAGTGCGTCAGGTCGGCCACCGCAGCGCCGGCGATCCGGATGTCCGGCAGGTCGAGCACCTCGATCCTCGGGAAGTCTTCGACCTCGGCGATCGCGGCCCGCACCACATCGATGAGCGGAACGGGTCTGCTCCATCGGCGAGCAGGAGCCGTGCCGGAAAGGATGACCAGGCTCTCGGCGAGCCTGCGCATCCGGGTCGTGAGGTGGTCGAGCCGGAACAGGTCCTCGAGGTCGTCCGGGTCGTCGGTGCGGCGTTCCATGGAGTCGAGCAACGACAACTGGCGGTGCAGCAACACCTGGCTCCGCCGGGCCAGGTAGACGTAGACCCCGGAGATCCCCCTGACCATGTCCGAGCGGTCGATCGCGGCTTGGACCGCCGCCCGGTGCATCGCGTTCACGGCGTCGGCGACCTGGCTCATCTCATCGTCCCCGTACGTCTCGCGCGGCGCCTCGGCGTCGAGATCGACTCGTTGTCCGCTCTGCAGCTTGCGCAAGGTCGCGGGCAGCTTCCTCGTGACCACGTCCATGGCCGAGCGGTGCAGGCCGGCGAGCTCAACGACCAGCCCACGGCCGATGAGCACGGAGATCAGCAGTGAGATCACCACCGCCGCGAGGCCGATGGGGACGGCAAGTGCCGTCGTCCCGAGCACCTCGAGGTCGAACAGGTCGGCCTCCGAGGCAACGACCGGGCTGACCCGCGACTCGGCGACGCTCAGCTGCTCCTCCAGGCTCCGCACGTTGCGGGTCCAGTCGTTCTCCGCGATATCCGAGACGATGGCGTAGCCGGCACCGCCCTCCGCCACCAGCGCCTCCATGTCGTGCAGCGTCTGGTAGGAGTCGCTTGCGATGACCGACCGGTAGGCTGCGTCCGCCGTCGGACGTAGATCGGCGATGTCCGTCCGGAGCAGGGCCTGGCCGGCCTCCATCGAGCCGGTCATTACCTCGTACTGCGACTGGGTCATCACGCCGGCCGCGTGCGCCGCACTGATCGCAGTGTCCTCACGGGCGATCATCTCGCGCGCCAGTGCAAGCTCCAGCGCGACCCGCGGGTCGGCCTCCTCGATGCCGGGCACTTCGGTCTGGGTGAGCAGGCCGGTCACGCGGAAGGCGTCCTCAATCGCGTTGGTGTACGCGTTGTAGACGGCGATCCAGCTTACGTCGCGATTCTCCACCCTGGTCCGGATAGTGGGCACGAAGTCCGCGGCGCGAAGCAACGCATCGAGCCGTTGAGGCAGCCTGGTATCGATCGCGACCGCGTCCGTGCTGCTGCGCGCGATTCCGGCCTCCAGCGCCGCCGCGGCGGCGTCCGTGTCCTCGCTCGCTGCCTCGAGCGCTTCGAGGCTCGGTTCGGCCGCCACCAGGTACCGAGCCGCGGCATTGCGCTCGGCCTGGACCGCCGTGACGAACTCGCTGATGGGCTCGAGCAAGGTGGCGTTGACGTCCTGGAGCTGCTGCAACTCGGAGACGTTCTGGGCGGTCGTGACCGTGGCGAAGCCCCACAGCGCCATCAGCGAGACGACCGGGATCATGAGGAGCGAGACAATCTTGGCTCGAACCGACCTCGGTCGCACGTAGCCCTGCGACTGGACCCGACGCGATCCGGCGCGCCGGGACGCATGTCTTGGGCCTTGGCCCGACGCCGGCTCGCTGTTCGCAGTCGGGTCGCCGGACGACCCACCATCCTGGGTCGGTTGACCGTTGGCCGCCTGCCAGCCTTGGGTCTCGTCCTCGGGGTTGCGCATGTCTGCCTCGATCAGCTCACTAGGTGGGCGCGGTCCTGCACGGTCTCAAGAGCCCGGCGACTGGTTGCTTGCTGTCTGGTCGGAGAGAGCGCGACGAACGCCGTACTCAGGAACAAGAATGATCCGAAGATCACGATGAGCGGGAACACGAACTCCAGAGCGCTCGCGCCGGGGAGGATCGACGTTCCAGGCATGACCTCGACGCGCATCACCGCGATCCCGGAGTACTGCGTGCCGGTGGCGGCGATCCCCATCAACAAAGCGGCCGCCAGGGTGTGGCCGACGGTGTTGCCGCGGAACGCGACCCAGATTGCGATGGTGGCTACGCCGACCGCGAGCAGAACCGGCATGGCGGCGACGGTCGGGTCGTGGCTCATCGTGCCGTGCATCCGGATCGCAGCCATGCCGACGTAGTGCATGCCGGCGATTCCGACGCCGACGCCGACGCCGCCGAGAAGCAGGGCTAGCCCGGACGGACGGCTGTAGCCCGCGGCCACGATTCCCAGGCCTGCGAAAACGACGGCGACGAGGAGGCTCAGCAGTGTGAGAGGTACGTCGTAGCGGACCGGCGACCCTCCACACCGAAGCCGAGCATCGCGATGAGGTGCATGGTCCAAACCCCGGCGCCGATGGCGACCGCGCCGGTCACCAGCCAACCGCGCTTGGCCATCCTCCTGGTGCCGACGGCACGCACCAGGCAGCGCACCCCCAGCCCGCCGCCCACGCACGCCATCACGAAGGCGAGCACCGGAGTAAGCAGTCCGTACTGAAAGTACTCCATGCCAGTCCTTACATGATCTCCGCGGGGTTCAGCCGGACACACTATGACGATCTGCCCACACTCACAAGAGCCGATCACGATCTGGCCGGGCGGTATCGCACGGTTGTCAGCTCTCGGACGCTGTATCACGCCATTTCCGACGAAGCAGCGCATGCTCGAGGAGCATCGGCCCGATCATGCCTGTCGCCCGGTCACCGTCCTCCGGACCGCTGCTCGTGCCGCAGCCGGTCCACATCGGCACGACGCGGGATCGGACTGACGCAGCCAACGCCGGTCGTGGTCAGGGCCGCTGCCGCGTTGCCGAAATCAGCGCATCCGACGAGGTCAGCGCCGTCGAGCCACGCAGTGAGGAACGCCGCGTCGAAGGTATCGCCGGCGCCTGCCGGGTCGACCGTCTCCACCTTGTACGGCGGCACCAGTTCGCTGCCGTGCTCGTCCGCGACCAGAGCCCCCTGGTCGCCGAGCTTCAGCGCGACCACACGGACACCGCGCCGCCGGAAGTCGTCGATGATCGCGCTGGGCTCATCGAGTCCGGTGAGCGCCCGTGCGTCCTCCAAGCTGGGGAGGACGATGTCGACCATGGACACCGTCGCCATGATCACGGCCCGTGCCCGGTCGAGTGACCACAGTGCCAGCCGGAGGTTGGGGTCGTAGCTGGTGGTCACACCGGCGGCGCGGGCAGCACGCAGAGCGGCGAAGGCCGCGTCGCATGGTCCAGGCCCGATTGCCTGGGTGATACCCGATGTGTGCAGCACGCGGACGCCGCGAAGCAGATCGTCGGCCAGGTCCTCGGGGCGGAGGCTGGACGCGGCGGAGCCCGAGCGGTAGTAGGTGAACGCATGCGGTCCGGCAACCTGGCGGGAGAGGAAGTACACGCCGGTCGGGCGAGAGCCGTCGACTGTGACATAGCGGACATCCACACCCTCGCGGTCCCACAGGTCGCGCAGGCTGGCGCCGAACGCGTCGTCGCCGACCTTCGTGACGTAGCCGGCAGAGCCGCCCAGCCGGCTCACCGCCACGGCCACGTTCGAGGTGTCCCCGCCCCAGCCGAGGTCGAACGTTCGGGCCTCCCTCAGTGAAACCGGCTCTCGGGCGCTGAGTTCGACCATGGCCTCACCCAGCGACAGCACGTCGATCGTGTCTGGCATGTCAGATCCGGTTCAGTTCCGCGACCGCCTTGCTGATCGAGCCGAGCGCGCGAATGCGTTCGGTCGTCTGCCGTTCCCTGTCTTCGATCTGCGCGGCGATCTCTCGGGTCCGCTCGACAAGCGAGGCAGGTACGACCACCACGCCGTCTCGGTCGGCGACGATGAGATCGCCGGGGTTGACCTCCACGCCCCCGCACTGGATCGGGATTCCGTTTGCGACGGTGCGGTACGACCCGACGGTGCTGTTCGGCGAGGTACCACGGGCGTAGACGGGCATCCCGTAGTCGCGCTCGATCTCCTCGACGTCGCGGGCGCACCCGTCGAGGACTACGCCCGCCAGCCCCCGGTGGGCGGCTCCGGCGGTCATCAACCCGCCCCAGACCGCGACGTCGCTGGCTCCGCCGATACCGATCACGATCACACTGCCTGCAGCGGCAGAGTCGATGGCCTCCATCGCGTGACTCGGTGGACCCGCACCCTCCGCCGGCTCCTCCAGCACGGTAACGGCGGGCCCCACGAGCTTCCCCGGCACGACGCTGCTGATCGCGGCTGCCATGGTGCGCCGGACACCTTGTTCGAGCAGGGCATCGCTCACCGAAGCCGTGGGCAGGGCGCGGAATGCGTCGATGACGGCACCGTCGTAGGCCATGTCTCAGCTCCTGATTTCGACCAATGAGGTTACGTTTGGATAACTGTCATCGTATCGGCCTAAGTCCGACACCGACACGCTTGATCCACTATGGACAGGCTGAGCCGCCCGCCCTAGTGTCAGACACGCGATCAGGCGAAACCGTGTCTCACTATTTGAAACAGGAGGTTCCACGTGTCTCGCTCCTCTCGGTTACGGACTGCCGTAGCCGGTGGTTCGACGCTCGCGATGCTGCTAGTCGGCTGCGGAGGCGACGACGAGACCACCGAGCCGGAAGAGGCTGCGGCGGAGGACGCCGAAAGTGAAGAAGAAGAAACCGATGCGGAAGAAGAAGAGGCGCCCGCCGAGCTGCCGGAACTGACCGAGGTGACTGTGGGCTACGTGTCGGCGGTCGACCAGATGGGCGCTGCGGTCGCGCTCGACATCGGCTTCTATGACGAGCTCAACCTTGACGTCACGCTGGCGGAACCGTTCCCGACCGGCGTGGACGCGCTCGCTGCGCTCGACGCCGGCGACATCGACTTCGTCCAGGTCGGCACGCCCAGCATCGGTGCAGTCCTGGAAGGAATGGACCTGACCTACCTCGGGAACTACACCGGTAGCTCGGTCAAGCTCGGGATCGACGAAACGATGGCTATGGTCGCGGCGGCCGACTCCGGGATCGACGGAGACGACCTGACCACACTGGCCGGCAAGCGCATCGGCGTGTCCATCGGCTCGATCAACCACCTGTACCTGCTCGGGATCCTGGACGAGCTCGGCATGGACGAGAGCGAAGTCAACGTCGTGAACACTCCTCCGCCGGAGATGGCAGTCGCGCTCGAGACCGACGGGCTCGATGCGGCGATCGTCTGGGACCCGTGGCCGATCACGATCACGAACTCCGTCGAGGGCACCTACGAGGTCATCCGTGGCGGCGGTTACATCGCGTTCATCGGCTACCTCATCGCGCTTCGCGACTATGTCGAGGCCAACCCCGAGACGGTGGAGGCGTTCCTCACCGCACGCGCTGCGGCCGACCAGTGGATGCGGGAGAACCCGGACGAGGCCGCCGACGTTGTGGTCCGCTGGATCCCCGGGACCGAGCTCGAGGTGGCGCAGGAAGCCATGCAGTACAACATCGAACAGCTCGACCCGCGGTTCTCGGCCTGCAACTACCTGGCCCTGGACACGACCATGGAACTGCTCCTGGAACAGGAAGCGATCCCGGGCACGTACGACGTCAACGACCACTTCGTACCCGAGCACATCCTGAACGTCATGGAGCAGAATCCGGACCTGTTCGCCGACCTGGAAGAGATCCCGGAGGCGGCGCAGATCGACGCGGGCTACGTCTACGACCGCGCTGAGGCGGAGGCGGCATGCCCGGCGAACTGACGAGTTGACAGCACGGGGACGTTCAGCGTGACCGTCGCAACGGCGTCACCGAAAGACGAGCGGGGCAGGAACCTGCGCGACAGGTTCCTGCCCCGTCGCCTGACCGCGGTCTTCTGGTTCGTTGTCCCATTCGTCGCCCTGGCCCTGATCTGGGCAGTGATCGTGGAGCTCACCGGAGTCGAGCGGCGGGTCTTCCCACAGATCACGGATGTAGCGGCAGCCCTCGCCAATATGTGGACCACCGGCGAGCTCGCCACGCATGTCGGCGCCAGCCTGCGTCGCGTGGCGTTCGGCGTGGTCGCGGCGGTGGCGACGGCGATCCCGTTCGGCATCGCCCTCGGATCCAGCAAGCGGGCGGCAGCGTTCTTCGCGCCGCTGTTGCGGTTCTCCGTCGCTCTGGCGGGGATCGCGTGGATCCCGTTGGCCACGCTGTGGCTCGGGTTCGGCGACCGGGCGGTCATCTTCATCGTCTGGAACGCGATGTTCTTCGCACTCACGTACAACGCCATGCTCGGCGTTCAGCGGATCCCCACCGAGCTGTTGCGGGCGGCCCGCAGCCTGGGCACGAGCCGTCCCCGGATGTTCTTCGAGATTCTCGTACCGGGCGCGCTGCCCAGCATCGTCACCGGGTTGCGTGTCGGCCTGGGCTACGGCTGGCGGGGCATGGTGGCGGCCGAGATCATCGCCACCAATGCCGGCCTCGGGTACTCGATCTTCCTCGCGCAGAAGTTCTTCCGCACCGACATCATCATCGCCGGCATGGTGATCATCGGTGTGCTGTGGCTGATCATGGACCGCGCGCTGCTCGCTCCCCTCGAGCGCCGCACGATCGAACGCTGGGGAATGAAGGCGGTGCTCGCCTGATGCTCGACACCACCGCAGCAGCACGGCAAGCGCAGCCCGGCCGGAGCCGCTGGCGGCGCCGCCTCGCCAGCAGCCGTGCTATACGAACGTTCGGGCCGTTCGTGCCGGTCGTGCTCGCATGGTGGGCGGTGGCCGAGGCCGGAGTCTTTCCTAGCGATTTCTTCGTTGGCCCCGACACCGTGCTGGCCAAGTTCGGCGATCACATAGTCAAGGGCATCCTGCCGTCGTACCTGGCCGACTCGCTGAACAGGCTCTGGAACGGTGTGCTGTTCGGCCTCCTGATCGGGATACCGGCCGGCTTCATCGTGGCCATGTCCCGCTGGGCCCGCAGGCTCACCTGGCCGCTGCTGCTCTTCTTCCAGGCCATCGCCGACATCGCTTGGCTGCCGCTCGTCATCGTCTGGTTCGGCTTCAGCCTGACCGCGGTCACCTTCGTCATCGTCTATACCATCGTGTTCCCGCTCATGATCAGCATCGTCGCCGGAGTGGAGCAGGTGCCGCGTGAGTTGATCCGCGCGGCGCGCAGCCTGGGCGCCGGGCGGTTCCATGTGTTCACCGAGGTCATCCTGCCTGGTGCCCTGCCGTCGGTGGCGTCCGGAATCCGCACCGGGCTCGGCTACGGATGGCGCGCGCTGATCGCGGCCGAGATCATCGTGGGTACCAGCGGCGTGGGGTTCATGATGTTCGACTCCCGCCGCGCCGGCGAGGTGACCGACGTCTTCGTCGGGATGATCGTGCTCGGGGTGCTCTGGTACGCGCTCGACGCGCTGGTCCTAGCGCCGTTCGAGCGCGGTACCGTCGAGCGGTGGGGGATGGTGCGGTCCGTGGAGGCAGCGCGATGAGAACACTGGAGATCAACGGGCTGCACAAGCAGTTCGTGGACGCGTACACCGGCGAGACCGTGATAGCCCTCGACAACGTCTCCTTCAGCATCGAGCAGGGCGAGTTCGTCTCGGTGCTCGGGCCGAGCGGCTGCGGCAAGACCACCCTCCTCAACATCGTGGCGGGCTTCGACAAGCAGACCGACGGCACGGTTCAGGTGGGGGGTAAGCCCGTCACCGGGCCGTCACCGGAACGGGGAGTCGTGTTCCAGAGCTTCGCGCTGTTCCCGTGGAAGACCGTCCTCGGCAACGTCGTGTTCGGCCTGCGCATGCGCGGTGTGCCGCGGAAGGAGCGCGAGCCGGTGGCGCGCCAGTACCTCGAACTCGTCGGCTTGCAGGGGTTTGAACGCAAGTTCCCCCACGAGCTGTCAGGTGGCATGCAGCAGCGCCTCGGCGTGGCTCGCGTGCTGGCGAACGAGCCCGCGGTGATGCTGATGGACGAGCCGTTCGCCAGCGTCGACGCACAGACTCGTCGCAAGCTGCAGCAGGACCTGACGGCCATCTTCGAGGCCAGGCACCCCACGGTGTTCTTCGTCACCCACGACATCGAGGAGGCGGTGTTCCTCTCTGACCGCATCGTCGTGCTCAGTGCGCGGCCCGGGACGGTACGCGACATCGTGGAGGTCCCGCTCAGCCGGCCCAGGGATTGGCGCCAGACGGTGGAGAACCCGGACTTCCGCCGGACGGTCACCCATATCAGTGATGTGCTCGCGGGAGACGAGTCGCGTGTCTCGGCTGACCTGGATCGCGCGTAAGCTCCTCGGCACCGTGGGCGGGCGGACGCTCGCGGTGCTGCTGCTTCTCATTCTCCTCTACCAGGCATGGCTCACTGTGACCGCGACCAGCAAGGTCCACGACGCGGTGGGGTCCAACCCGGACGAGCGTGGCCGGTTCGCCGTCGACGTCGTCCTCGGCTTCCCGCCGGAACGGTTTCACATTCTCCAGCTACAGAACTACGGCCGGATCCGGAGCACCGAAGGCAATGTCTTGCATCTGCGCGCGGTCACGGAGGCTGACGTGGACGCCATGGCCCGCAAGTACTGGATCAAAGAAATCCTTCCCGGGGAAGGCTGAGAGCAACGATTGGATCAACGAAACCTCCTCACGTGCGGCTAACCTAGATTTGGAGGGTTGATTCGTGACAGAAACCGTTCGGCTCGGCACGATCGCGGGTGTCCGCGTGGGCCTGCACTGGAGCGTGCTGGGCATTGTCGTCCTGCTGCTTTTCGTTCTCGCCGGCGGTCTGCTGCCGGCCGAGTATCCCGGCCAGTCGGCATTCGCGTACATCCTCGCCGCCGTCGTGGCAACGACGTTGTTCGTGCTGTCGCTGCTCGCGCACGAGGTGGGCCATGCCGTGGTCGCGGTCCGCAACGGCATCGAGGTCGACGGCATCACGCTGTGGCTGCTTGGCGGCGTCGCGCGGCTGCGAGGGGAATCGCCGAACGCGGGCACGGACTTCCGGATCGCCGCCGTCGGCCCTCTCATCAGCCTGTTACTCGGGGTGGGCTTTCTGGCCATCGGTCTGGCCGTCGAAGGCGTCGTCCCCGATCTCGTCATGGGCGTGATCAGCTACCTCGGCTTCATCAACATCGTGCTGGCGCTGTTCAACCTGGTGCCGGCCGCGCCGCTGGACGGGGGCAGGATACTGCGGTCAGTGCTGTGGGCCTGGCGCGGTGACCGGCTCCAGGCGCAGGTCTGGTCGGCCCGGGCCGGCCGGGTGTTCGGCCTGCTGCTCGTCGCGCTCGGGTTGCTCATGCTCTTCCAGACGGGCACCGGCCTGTGGTGGATCCTCATCGGCCTGTTCATCGTCACGATGGCCTCGGCTGAGGAGAGTCACGCGCGCACAGGGGCCGTGCTGGCCGGACTGCAGGTCAAGGACATCATGACCCCGAACCCCGACACCGCCGACCCGAATCTCAACGTCGAAGAGTTCATCCGCGACGTGGCTATGACCCGTCGGCACTCTGCGTTCCCGCTGCTGAACGCCAGCGGCGACCTTCAGGGTCTGATCACGCTCAACCGCATCCGCGCGCTGCCGCCGGAACGCCGCGAGGGCACCACCATCGGTGAGATCGCCTGCCCCGCAGCCGAGGTACCGATCGTGGCACCCGGCGCCCTCGCCTCCGATCTGCTCACCGAACTGGGTCGCTGCGCCGACGGTCGCGCTCTGGTCATGGAGGACGGGCGGCTCGTCGGGATCGTCTCACCAAGCGACGTCAGCAGGGCGATCTCGCTGCGCGGCATCAGCCTCCGGTCGTACGGCGCCTCGGACCTGACCCATTCGGACGGCCAATGAGCTTGGTGAGCCGGCCTGGCTCACGTCGAACGCCGTCAGCATGAGCACCCGGGTGCGCCGCAACCGGTCATAAGCCGCTCGCTTTCTCTTCGACCACCGCGCAGCCCATCGGGTATCCTTACGACCCACAGGCGACGACCCGGCTATCACCGGCGAGCCTCCGGAAGAACGGGCGAGAGCCTCAGTAGAACCGGACGGGTCCGGCCCGTCATAGCCGGCAATGAGCGGGCCGGGGCCGCCCCGGTCAAGCGAGGTGGTACCGCGGGCCGACGGGCTCGTCCTCGCAGCCCCACAAGGACGCACGCGAGGAGAAGCGACCACCGATGGCCTACCCACGGCATGATCCCGCCCGCGGTGTACCAGCGAGCCCGGACCTGCCCGCTGTCGAGCGCGAGGTCCTCGACTACTGGGCCGCCGACAAGACGTTCGAAGCCAGCGTCGAGCAGCGCCCGGCCGGCGAGCGGGGCTCGAACGAGTACGTCTTCTACGACGGGCCGCCGTTCGCGAACGGCCTGCCGCACTACGGCCACCTGCTCACCGGCTACGTCAAGGACGTCGTG
>CAZMXH010000028.1:14193-16863 GCA_964570165.1 uncultured Actinomycetes bacterium | reverse complement strand
AGGACGCGATCCAGGACGGCGAGGTGGGCATCGACTCTGGCGGCGCGGACACTTTGGCTGTCGTTGCCCGGCTCCAGGCCCCAGCGGGACTCCAGCTCCCTGAGCCGCAGTTCGGCGGTACACGCCGCGGCGGCCACGCGCATGTCGTCGGCGGTGGTGCACGAGCGTCCGTCCACTCGCAGTGCGGCAAGCGCCGCTTCGGCTGCGCGCGCCGGCTTCGTAGGACGGCCCAGCCATCGGAGCGAACCGCCGCCGGCGAGATGATCGGCCAGGGCATGGAGGTGGCCGGATTCGGCGGCCACGTCGATCTGAGAAAGCCCGGTCACGCTGTGCGACGCCACCGTCTCCAGGTCGTGTCGGACGGCGTCTCGCACCCGCGCCGACTCGGTGCGCGTCAGGACGAGGAGCTGGTCACGGCCGGCCCACAGATCGCGGAGCGCGGAGTCGGTCCACGCGTACCCCGCGCTTGCGACCGCGCGTAGCTCGGCGGCGAGCCCGTCGCACAGCCGCTGAAGCTGGCCGATGAGGCCGGCGTCCAGGTGGTCAACCTCAGGGAACCCTTCCGCAGCAGCCTGCTTCAGCCGAGCACGGCGGCGCTGCAGGTCGACACGGCGCGCGGCGACCTGGGCGAGCTCGTCGGGAGTCGGTGCGTCCTTCTTGGGCAGCGGTAGGGCGACGTGGCGCGTCTCGTCCGTGACTTCCCGGAAGAGCGCGGACAGCCTGGCGATCTGCTCACCCGTGACACGGTCAGCGTAGGGATCGACGCGGCCGATCCAGCCGTGGACGGGCTCGTCCGCCGCGACCTGCTCGGCGATCTGCTGCGGCGTGCCGGAGTACGGGCCGCGGTAGCCGGTGATCTGCTGCGTCTCCTGCTGCCTGATCGCGCGGAGGCCGTCGAGGGCCGCCGTCCGCTCGGCGCGAGCCTGCGCCAGGGCATGCTCCAGGCGGCCGTGCTCCTTGTCGAGTCCGGACACCGACTGCCGGGTTACCTGGTCGATGATCGTCGCAACGGATCGCTGCAGGTCTCCTTGCCCGCGGGTGGACGTGTCGGCCAGGTTCACGCAGAGGTCGCGGATCTCGGCGGGCAACATCTCCTTGAGGACCTTCAGCGCGCGCGAGCCGTGGCTGGTGATCAGGACGCGCTGGCCGTGCGCGAGCAGATCCGTGACCAGGTTCGCGATCGTGTGCGTCTTGCCCGTGCCAGGCGGCCCTTGGACGACGACGATACGGTTCCGGCGAAGCCGCTCGACGATCTCGTGCTGTTCGTTGTTGGCAGGACGCGGAAAGTAGACCTCGTGGTCATCGAGCACCAACGCGGCGCTGTCGTCGTGGCCGGTGAGTGCCGCCGGATCGTGCTCGGGGTCGAGGAGCAGCTGCGCCAGCGTGTCGGGGACCTCGACACCCGCGTCGAGCTGGGCCGCCACGGTGTCGATGGCGTGCAGGAACGACTCGCGCCCGCGCCGGCGCACGAGGAGCGCCGGGGCGAGGACGACCGTCGCACCCGGAGCGAGCTCGCGATCGAAGGCGGACGCGAAGACGGCATCCGACCGGAAGGCGTTGGTCCACGCCTGAATCGGGCCGATGGAGCCGTCGTCACCGAAGGTGGCGGCCAGGAGCTCAAGGTCGCCGCGCACGGTGTCCGCCATCGACCCCGGGATCCGGTCCTGCGGGTCCAGCATGTCCTCTTCGAGACGAGGCACCGGATTCTCGGGGTCGGGCTTGACGACGAGCCGTCCGGTGCCCAGGTCAAGGTCGACGGTGGCGCCAACCGTGACGATGTGGCGCCGGACGCGGACGCCTCCCGACGTGGTGTTAAGAAGCCCCAGCCCAAGGACGATCTCGAGGGTCTCGGCCTGGCCTCGTTGCTCCTGGTAGAGCGCGTAGATCGAGTTGTAGGTGCGCCAGGCGGCCGCATCGGCGCGGTCGCGCGTCGCCCACGCCTGCCAGGTCGGGAGCCAGCTCCTGAACTGTGCGTGGACCTGCGGGTGCTCGGCGAGGGCTGCCTGCTCGTGCTCGACTCGACGCTCACCGCTGGGCCCGGCGTACTCGACCGGGATGTCGACGGTGTCGAGCAGCGGCGGCTCCGCGAGCGAAGAGTCGGACATGTCGCTGGGGTCGAGCCACGGCTGGAGGTTCGGCGGTGGAGCAGGCGGGGGAACGCGGTCCACCCGGTCGAGCGACAGCCACGCGCCTTCACGCTGCTCGAGGTCGCCGGCCCAGGCCGTGCCGCAGCGGGAGTCGTCGGTCGGCACCTCGGACAGCCAGAAGACCCTCGGGTACTCCGCGACGTCGCGCACCGGCCGTGTCCGCATCTCCTGCATTCCGCGCAGGAACTGCAGGAGACGGCGGGCTCGATCGTCAAGCTGTGCGGTCGGCATCATTCCCGTTAGTCGATTTCGATCTCTCCCCTGGTTACGGGACTAGACGGATGCTGCCATGGAGGTGTGACAGATGTCGATGGGGGAGAGCCGCCGCATTTCGGGCAGCTACCGCGTCACAGCACCTTGGCCAGAAAGGCCGCAGTCCGTTCGTGCTTCGGGGTGCTCAGCACGTCGGCCGGTAGCCCCTGTTCCACGACGACGCCGTGGTCCATGAACACGAGCGTGTCGCCCACCTCACGGGCGAACCCCATCTCGTGGGTGACGACGACCATTGTCATCCCGGCCTGGG
>CAZMXH010000028.1:0-14183 GCA_964570165.1 uncultured Actinomycetes bacterium | reverse complement strand
TCGAGTGCGGAGGTCGGCTCGTCGAAGAGCATCAGCTTCGGTTCCATGGCAAGCGCCCGGGCGATCGCCACGCGCTGCTGCTGCCCGCCCGACAGCTGGTTCGGATAGCTGGCCGCCTTGTCCTGCAGCCCGACCCGCTCGAGCAGCTCGCGGGCACGTTCTCGGGCGGTGTCGCGGCGTTCCTTGCGCACGCGGACCGGGGCCTCGGTGATGTTCTCGATCACGGTCATGTGCGGAAAGAGGTTGAACCGTTGGAACACCATCCCGATCTCTGCGCGTTGCCGGCAGATCTCCTTGTGCGGCAGCTCGTAGAGCCGGCCGTTGTGCTCGCGGTACCCGACCAGGTGGCCGTCCACCGTGAGCCTCCCGGCGTCGATCTTCTCAAGGTGGTTGATGCAGCGCAGGAAGGTGCTCTTCCCCGACCCGGACGGCCCGGCGAGGCACACGACCTCGCCCGACCGCACCTCGAGGTCGATGCCGCGCAGGACGTGGAGCTTGCCGAAGTACTTGTGCACCGCCTCGGCGCGCACCATGGGCGGCGCGGGCCGGTCCGTCCGCGCGTCCGCCGTCATGACGCGTACCCCCGGCTGAAGCGGCGCTCGACGAAGTACTGACCGATGCTGGCGACGGAGACGATCACGAGGTACCAGAACGTTGCCACTGCCAGCAGCTCCAGAGATCGAAGCGTCACCGCTCCGATGTTCTCCGCCCGCGTCAACAGGTCGCCGCCGGCGATGACGGAGACCAGGGAGCTCGCCTTGAGCAGGCTGATGTACTGGTTGCCCGCCGGCGGGATGATCATGCGAAGCGCCTGGGGCATGACGATGCGCCGGAACGTGTCGCGCGGGGTCATGCCGAGCGCCTGCGCCGCCTCCGCCTGGCCGCCGTCCACGCCAAGAATCCCGCCGCGGAAGATCTCGGCCATGTATGCGCTCTCGTGGAGCGCGAGGCCGATGACGCTCGCGACGAACGTCGTGATGACGGCCGACGTCTCGACCCGGAACAGCTGGACGTCGGTGAACGGGATCCCGAGCTCGAGGTGCCGGAAGAACAACCCGAAGTTGCCCCAGAACAAGATCTGGACCAGGAGCGGCACACCGCGGAAGAACCACAGGTACAGCCACGCCAGCGACTGGAGGACCCGGTTCGGCGACATCCGCATCAGCGCGACCACCAAGCCGATGGCCGAGCCGATCATGGCCGCGAGGACGGTGAGCTGGATCGTGGTGACGAGCCCTTCCATGATCGGCGCACTGGTGATGTACTCCGCGATGGTGGGGTGGTCGATGTTCGGGTTCCGGTAGATCGAGACCGCCACGCTCACCACGAACACGACGGCGACGACGGCGAACGCCGACTGCCCGTGGTGGCGCCGCGGGACCGCTCGGATCGTCTCCGGTGGTTGGTGCGTCATCGGCCCCTGCCTCGTAGGTCCGCCGGGCGGCCGTCAGGGAGAGTCGGGGACTTCGAGTATCTCCTGGTTGAGCTGCTCGGCTCCGTTGATCAGAATCTGATCGGCCTCCAGTGCGGTGAGGCCCATACCGTACCGGTCGAGCACCTCGATGTAGCTACCGTCCTCGACCAGCTGTTGCAGGCCTGCCTGGATCGTCTCGGTGAGCTCGCGGTCGTCCTTGCGGAATGCCGCGCCGAACGGGCTGGCGCTGTAGATCGGGCCCGCGGTGTCGAACTCGTCGGGCGCCACCTCAGCCTGGTATCGAGCGGCACCGACGCCGGCGAAGAAGGCCGCGGCCTGGCCCGAGCGGACAGCGGTGAGGCCACCTGGCACGTCGGGGTAGACGCGGACGTCGATGGGCTCCTCGCCGGCCTCCTCGCACGTGGCGGACTGGTTCTCGAGCAGCTCGATCTGGAAGGAGCCGCTCAACGCACCGATGCTGAGCCCGCAGGAGTCCTCCAGGGTGTCGACCTCACGCGGGTTGCCGCTCTCGACAAGGAGCAGGGCGCCGTCCATGTGGTAGTCGACGAAGTCGAGGATCTCCTCGCGTTCGAGGTTGTCGGTGATGCTTCCCCAGATCATGTCGAACTCTCCGGCTTCGAGGCCCGGGATCAGGTTCGGGAAGGGGGTGTCGACCCAGTCGAACTCCACGCCCAGCATCGGCTCGAGCGCCTCGCTGAGGTCCGGCGCGATGCCGCTGAGGGTCTCACCGTCGGCCTCGAGAAAGGCGTACGGCGGGTTCTGCAACGGGTTGGCCACGGTGATCGTCCCGGCCTCGCGAATCCGCTCTGGCAGCATGTCGCTGAGCTGTTGCCCGGCGTCGTCGGCGGGTTGCTCTTCTGCCTGAGTGGGCTCGGTGTCGGCCGGTTCCGCCTCAGGCGTGCCGGTCGCCTCAGTGGATGTGGACGTCCCGTCGTCCGACGAGCACGCCGCGGCGCCGAGGACGAGCCCGAGCGTGGCGGCGATGACGATCGAGGTCCGCTGTGGTGTTCGCAGTCGTGCCATGGGAGCTGCCCTTCACGAGAGCTGGAAGATACGTTCGGCGTTGCCGCCGCGGATGGCGCTGGCGACGCTGTCGGACAGCGTGTCCACCAGCTCCAGGCACCCGCTCATGTCTCCGACCTTGTGCGGGTAGTCAGAGCCGTACATGACGTGGTCCGGTCCTGCGATCGCCACGCAGAGCTCGAGAGCTCGTCGGTCGTACGTCACGCTGTCGAAGTAGACGCGCCGGGCGTATTCGCTCGGTGCGTCTGGGGCATGCTGGCGGAGTTCCTCGTACGTCCGGTGCCAGTGATCCATCCGGCTGACCAGGTACGGCAGCGCTCCGCCGGCGTGGGCGGCTATCAGTTTGAGGTTCGGGAACCGGTCGAGAAAGCCGTCGAAGATCAGCCTCCCGACCGCGAGAGTCGTGTCGAAGGTGAAGCCGACCGTGGCGACAAGGTAATGCCGGGCCAGGTCCAACGCCTCGATCCCCGGTGGCGCCGACGGATGTACAAGGACCGGCAGCGCCCGGCGATCGATCTCCGCCCATACCTCGTCGAACTTCGGGTCCGAGAGTGAGGCGCCGTCGATGTTCGCCAGCACCATCACACCAACGGCGCCGGTCGCGCAGGCCCGGTCAAGCTCCGCGAGCGCCCTGTCCGGGTACTGCCACGGCAGCGATGCCATCCACCGGATCCGGTCCGGGAAGCTCCGCTGTGCGGCGGACATGCTGTCGTTGACCAACTGCGCCGCCCGCAGGCTGATCGCCTCGCCGCCCCAGTAGACGTTGGGACAGGTGAGTGACACGACGGCGACGTCGACGCCCGCCTTATCCATGTCGGAGATCCGCTTGTCGTAGTCGAACATCCCGTCCGTGATCGTCATCATCGGGGCGTCTCCGATGCGCACGCCACGGTTACCGCCCGGGACCGGCTCGACGCGGTAGCGGCCGCCGTGCTCGCTGAGCAGGGTCACCCATTCCTCGGTCAGCATGTGGGTGTGCACGTCGACCACCGCCATGGGACACCTCCTACGACCTCGGGGCCGGACCGGCTCACGGCCTCAGGTGAGTGCTGATCGTATGGAGGCGGTTCAGCGGGCGACAACAGTCTGCCCACGTGCTAGCGTCAACGCCAGACGATCCGTCTGAAGAGCGTGCATCACGCTAACAAACTGTGCACAAGAATGGCGAGAATGTGCCGGATCCTCCAGTGCCTACCGACGCGGTGGACCGCGAGATCCTCAGGATCCTTCGCGACGACGGCCGTATCTCGATCACCAGGCTCGCCGAGCAGATCCACGTCTCCAGGGCGAACGCATATGCGCGCCTCGAGCGACTGCAGCGAACCGGGGTCATCCGCGGCTTCAGCGCTGTCGTCGACAGCGCGCGGATCGGCCTGGGCGTGACGGCGGTGGTGCTCCTGTCGGCTGGTCGGAGCGGTCGCTTCCGCTGGCGGGAGTTCCGGAGACGGCTGGCCGAGATGCCTGAGATCGAGAGCGCGTACCTGGTCACCGGCGAGGCAGACATCGTCGTGGTGGTACGCACTACTGATCACGAAGGGCTGCGCAGCCTGCTCCTGGAGAAGCTGCAGGGGCTGCCACATGTCACCGGCACCGTTACCCTGCTGGTCCTCGACGAGGTCGTGCGGCGCCCTTACCTGCTATAGCGTTGTAGCGACTCTATGCACAACGTTGTAGATCGATCAAGGCGGATGAGTCGGTAGATCCACCGGCCAGTCGTGGATCGTGGGCAAATGTCTGAGACAGTAGAGCCGTGCCTACAACGATGCATGACGTCGCGAGGCGAGCAGGCGTCTCCGTGAAGACCGTGTCAAATGTGCTCAATGGCTATCCCTATATCCGGGAGGCCACGAGGGCTCGTGTACTGGCGGCTATCGATGAGCTCGGCTACAAGGTGAACGTCTCGGCGCGCAACCTCCGGACGGGACGGACCGGAATCATCGCGCTGGCGGTACCAGAGCTGAGCCTGCCCTACTTCGCCCAGCTTGCCGATGCCGTCATCCACGCCGCGGAGAAGCACTCGCTGACAGTGCTCGTCGAGCAGACCGGCGCGGTCCGTGAGCGGGAGGTGACCGTGCTGTCCGGCACGCGCAAGCACCTCGTTGACGGTGTCATTTTCGCGCCACTCGCGCTCGGGCCGGACGACGTCGAGTTTCCCACGGTGGACTTTCCGATGGTCCTTCTCGGCGAGCGGATCTTCCGGGGACCGTTCGACCAAGTGGCGATGAGCAACGTCGAGGCGGCGCGCACGGCGACCCAGCATCTGATCTCGCTGGGTCGCCGGCGCATCGCGGTCATCGGCGCCCATCCGGCGGACGCGACGGGCACGGCCGTGCTTCGCCTCGAGGGATACCAGGCCGCGCTTAGAGACGCGGGCATCCCGCGGGACGAGGAGCTGATCATCGAGGCCGGCCTCTGGCATCGGGCAACCGGAGCGAATGGGATGCACGAACTGCTCGACTCGGGGGCCGAGTTCGATGCGGTGTTCTGCTTCAACGACACCTTGGCGCTCGGCGCGATGCACACCCTGCTCCGGCGGGGCTTCCGCATTCCGGACGACGTGGCGATCATCGGCTTTGACAACATCGAGGACGCCGAGTTCTCGATGCCGCCGCTGACGTCGATCGACCCGGGGCGGGAGCAGATTGCCCGAACGGCCGTCGAGTTGCTGGCCGAGCAGATCGCCGGCAAGGTTCCGACACGGGAGCCCCGCGAGGTCGTGGCCGACTTCACGATCGAGGTTCGGGAGTCCACGGTCGGGTCACGCTGAGGATCGGCCGGATCTGGACATGCCCAGCGTTACCAAGCTGTGACGAGGCGAGTATTGACGACTTCTACAACGTTGTGCAAGCTCAGCTCTACAACGTTGTAGAACGGAAGGAGTTGGGGAGTGATGCGACGAGGCATGACCTACCTGGCCGCAACCAGCGCGCTCGCACTGGTTCTCGGGGGATGCGGCAGCGACGGGGGCGACACGGACACGACAGAGGCCGCGCCGGACGGCGACGAGACCTCCGAAGAGCCGGAGCAGGCCGGCAGTGACGGTCCGACCACCGTCACCTTCTGGAACGGATTCACCGACGCCGACCGCCCAGCCGTCGAAGAGATCGTCAACCGGTTCAACGAATCACAGGACGACGTCATCGTCGAGATGACCGTCCAGCCGTGGGACGTCATCAACCAGACCTCACTGTCCGCGTACTCGGCCAACGAGGGTCCGACGATCGTCGGGCTGCCGGCCGAGCAGTTCGTCGGATACGCGGAGGCGGGCGTCTGGACATCCGTCGATGAGGTGTACGACAGCGGCATGCTCGATCCGGCGACCCTTCCGGAGGCGAGCATCGAAGCGACGACCTACGAGGGCGCGCGGTACGGCGTACCCATGTCCGCCGCAGCGGGCATGCTGTATTACAACAAGGATCTGTTCGCCGAGGCGGGGCTTGAGGGGCCGCCGGCGACCCTGGACGAGCTCGCCGAGTTCGCCGTCACGCTGACCGACTACGACCCGGACGACGAGACCAACAGCCGGTACGGCCTCGCGTTGCCCGATCACGGAGCGCTGCCGACCTGGGCCGTGCTGCTATGGGCGAACGGCGGCGGCCTCGTCGCAGACGACAACAGCGCATCGATCCTGGACGAGCCGGAGAGCATCGAGGCGGCGGAGTTCTGGACCGACCTGATCATCAACGAGCACATCTCGCCGGTCGGGCTGAGCGGAGTCGACGGCGACAATCTTTTCTCGTCGGGACGGGCCGCGATGGTCTTCAACGGCCCGTGGTCGTCCGGCGCCTTCACCGACGCCGGCATCGACTACGGGATCGCCCCAGTGCCACCCGGCGACGCGACCCAGGCCTCGGCCGCGATCAGCGTCAACATGCACCTCAGCGCGGCCGCGACGGAGGCCGAGACGCCGGGTGCCTACGAGTTCTTCGCCTTCTGGAACTCGGAGGAGTCGCAGCCGTACTGGGCAGTCAGCACCGGCTACCCGCCGAACCGCACCGACCTGCCCGCAGACGCGGTGGCCGAGAACCCCACCTCGCTGGGTTTCAGCGAGTACGAGGGCGCCCGGCTGTACCTGAAGGGCCTGACCCAGGCCTCGCAGATCGACACTGACGTCTGGATCCCGACCGTCCAGCAAATGACCAGAGGTGAAGGCACGCCGGAGGAGTTGCTTACCAGCGCCGCCGAGCAGATCGACGCGCTCCTCGCCGAGTGATCCACTACCCGTGCTGACTGAGACCGCGCCGTCGCCCGGCACCAGTCCCGCACGGTGGCCGGTGCGGCGCCGCTCTTTCGTGGGGCGGCGCCGCACTCGCACCGCGCTGGCCTTCCTGGCTCCCGCGCTCACGATCATCAGCGTCTTCGTGCTGGGGCCGATGGTCAGCGCGCTGCGCACGTCGTTCACGAACTCCCGGATCCTCGGCACCGCCGAGTGGATCGGTTTGGACAACTACGCCCGGCTGTTCTCGGACGACCGGTTCACGAACGCGCTCGGCAACACCGTGCTCTACGCCGTCGTGACGACGCCGATCTCGGTTGGGCTCGCCCTGGTCTTCGCGCTGCTGTTGAACCGTGCCGTGCCGGCCCGGGGACTGTTCCGAGCCGTGCTGTTCTTCCCCTTCGTCGTCTCGCTCGGGATCGTGTCCATCGCCTGGGCGTTCGTCCTTGACCCGCAGGTCGGCATCGTGGCGCATTGGCTCAGCGACGTCGGGCTGTCGATCGGAGACGGCATCCGCGATCCGCAGTGGGCGATGCCCGCGGTGATGCTGGTCGGGATCTGGCGCAACGTGGGCTTCTTCATGGTCATGTACCTGGCGGGCCTGCAGTCGATCCCGCGGGAGTTCCGCGAGGCCGCCGTCATCGACGGCGCCGGACCGGTCAAGCGCTTCCGCTACGTCACCTGGCCGTTGCTGTCGAATACGACGATGTTCGTGATGGTCATCGCCGCGATCTTCGCGTTCCAGGTGTTCGACCAGATGTTCGTGATGACTGCGGGCGGTCCCTTCTTCCGCACTGAGACGCTCGTGATGTTGATCTTCCGGACCGGGTTCGCCAACTTCGAGATGGGCTACGCCTCGGCGATGTCGTGGGTCCTGGTGGCGATCATTCTCGCCCTGACCATCATCCAGGTGACGTACTTCCGCAAGAGGGCGGTGCGCTACTGATGCGCACCCGTACGCCGCTCGGGACCGGCGTCGTCGTGGTCACGCTGGGCCTGCTCTCGCTGCTCGTGCTGCTCCCGCTCGTCTGGATGCTCAGCGCCTCAGTCCGAACCCAGGGTGACCTGCTTGGCAACCCGATGACGCTCTGGCCGCAGGCGTTCACCTGGGATAACTACGTCGACGTGTGGAGCCGGATCCCGTTCGGCCGGCAGTTGGTGAACACGGTCGTGTTCGCCGGCACCATCTCGGTCGTGTCGGTGGTGCTCGACTCGATGGCAGGGTACGCGTTCGCCCGGTTCGAGTTCCCGGGGCGGGGCGTGCTGTTCGTCATCGTCCTGATCACACTGATGCTGCCGATCCAGGTCACATTGATCCCCGTCTATCAGCTGCTCAACGACCTGGGCTGGATCAACACGATGCATGGACTCGTCGTACCAAGGCTGGCCGACGCCTTCGGCATCTTCTTCATGCGGCAGTTCTTCCTAGGGCTTCCGCGCGACCTCGAGGACGCCGGGCGGATCGACGGTGTCACGGAGTTCGGCATCTGGCGGCGGATCATGATGCCACTCGCCTGGCCTGCGGTGCTGACGCTGGGCCTGTTCAACCTGCTGTACAACTGGAACGACCTGCTCTGGCCGTTGGTCGTGACGACCGACGAGCAGATGCGCACCCTCACCGCCGGGCTCGCCCTGTTCAAGGGCCAGCACAACGCCGAGTACGGGCTGCTGATGGCCGGTGCCATCCTCGCCCTGCTGCCCATGGTCGTGGCGTTCTTCCTGGTGCAGCGGCGGTTCATCGAGGGCATCGCGACCACGGGGCTCAAGTAATGGTCGACCACGTCTGGTATCGGCAGCCGAAGATCCATTTTGCGGTCGGAGTCGAGGACACGTTCGTGCCGCAGGTGCGGACGGGTGAGAGACCTCTCGACGAATACGAGCTGACCCAGCATTACGAACAGTGGCATGCCGACCTCGCCTTGGCCAAGCAGGCCGGCGCCGACATGATTCGGTGGGGCATTCCCTGGTACCGGGTAAACCCGGCGCCGGGGTCCTGGGAATGGGACTGGCTCGACCGGGTGGTCGAACGACTGGTCGAGCTGGACCTCGAGCCGATCATCGACCTCATGCACTACGGCACGCCGCTGTGGCTGGAGGGCGAGTTCATCAACGGCGACTACCCGGCACGAGTGGCTGAGTATGCCGCACGCGTGGCCGAGCGCTATCAGGGTGCGCTGAGCGTCTTCACACCGCTCAACGAGCCCCTGTTAAACATCATTTACTGCGGCGAATTCGCGTACTGGCCGCCGTACCTGACCGGGGACGCCGGCTTCGTCCGGCTGCTCCGGGCGATCAGCCGGGGCATCGTCACGACCCAGCATGCGGTCGCCGAGGCTACGGGTGGGCGGGCCAGCTTCGTCCACGTCGAGGCGTCGTTTCGGTTCGTCGGGGACACCCCTGCGCGCGCTGCCGAGGTCGCGCATCTGCGGGAGCGGCAGTACCTCGTGGAGGACCTCGTCACCGGACGGGTCGGTGACGACCATGCCCTTGCGGGCTACCTGACCGAGTTTGGCTTCACCGACGACGACCTCGCCTGGGCTCGCGAGCACACGGCTGTACCCGACGTGATGGGCGTGAACTATTACCCGGCGCTGTCCACGGAGCACGTTCTCGACGGCCACCACGATGGTGGTCCGCGGAATCCACGCCCGCGGATCAACGGCTGGACGGCTGGGCTCGCAGAGGTTCTCAGGGCCTTCGCCGCGCGGTACGGACGACCGGTCTTCCTCACCGAGACCTGCTGGACCGGCACGGTCGAACAACGGCTTGCCTGGCTGGACGCGTCGGTGGCCTGCGTCCGTTACCTCCGCGACCAGGGCGTGGACGTCGTGGGTTACACGTGGTGGCCGCTGTTCGACATGATCGAGTGGACGTACCGGCACGGAAACGAGTCGCCGGAGACCTACCAGCTCGCCACGGGACTGTGGGATCTTGTTTCGGACGGTCATGGCACGTTCCGCCGGGTTCGCAACCCCGTGGCCGACCGGTTCCGGCATCACGCCCTACGCGACCAATGACCGCGTATGGAGCAACACCGATCGTTTGAGCAGTGAGCGTCCTCACTGTGTTGCCGGGACGGCTGTGAGCGTCCTCCCGGGGTGAACTGGGCCAGCAGACCGCTCACCGGAGGTCGAGGCGGACGGCGGCGGTGCTGCCGTCCTCGTAGGTGACCCGGACCCCGACACCGTCGCGGCTCGCGTGCTTCAGCTCGTCGCCGGGGAGCCACAGAGCGAAACGTCCTGCCGAGACCGTGGCTTCGACCTCACCGTGGGTGGCGCTGCGGTACACCACGCCGGTCACGTCCGAGCCGACGTAGCCCGCCGCGACCGACAGCTCGCCACCGACAACGCCCGTTCCCAGATCGGTGGCCACAACGTCCCGCGGACCGGGCGGGGCGTGGTTGCCCGGAGGGCCGAGCGACCCGATCCAGCTCCGGAACCAAGGAGTCGACTCGTCGGTAATGCACATGGCCGAGAAGCCATCGGTGCCCGCGAGGGTCACCAGCGTCCACTCGCCCCGGCGTTCGGCGATCGCGAGGTCGGCGGCTCGGAGGTGATCGACGTAATCCTCGCCCGGACCATCCAGATGCGCATCGCGGCATTCCGCCGCAGCGTCGACAGCGGCCTGCGCCGACATGCCGCTCGGCGTGGCGGTCCACGTCGCGAACGCGCTGTCGCCTCCCGTCAGCGACGGCAGGAGCACGACGGCCGCCCCGGCGGTGACGGCCGTTGCGGAAGCTACGGCCGCAACCCGGAGGCCACGGCGCGACCGGCGCCGCGCCGGCGGGTGATCCAGAGGCTGTCCGGGGTCGGTGGTGAGGATGCGCTCCAGCGTGGCGCGGGCGCGTGGGCCGTGGGGATCGACGGTCGGGACGGCAGGGTCCAGAGTGCGCAGCGTGGTGAACATATCGTGGGTTCGGTTCATGACGATCGCGTCCTTTCGGTGGCGCCGCCAGCCGTGGACGGCGACTGGGGCAGATGGTCCAGATGCAGCCGCAGGGCACGCCGGGCTCGGCTCAGCCGCAGCCGGAAAGCCACCGGAGAGATCCCCAGGACCCCGGCTGCCTGCGGCGCGGTGAGCCCGTCGAGGACGGCCAAGGCCAGCGCTTCCTGGTGTACGGCGGACAGTCGCTGCCACGCGCGCGAAAGATCTACCTGGCGGGCGACGAGATCCGCGTCGTACGTAAGCGTGGCGCCGTTCGGGACGTCCGCCAGTCGTACAGCGAGTGCACGCTGCCGCTTCGCTCCGCGGTGGGCGTTGAGGACGACGCCGCGGGCGACGCCGAAGAGCCAGGCCCGGGCGTCGTCCCGCCGCGTCGGCAGGTCCTCGAGGCGCCGCCAGGCGACCAGAAACGTCTCCGCAACCACGTCCTCGGCGTGCGTGGAGTGCACCCGGCGCTGCGAGAAGCGGAGCAGTTCGGCGTAGGTCGCCTCGTAGAGCGCCGTGAACCGCGCCGTGCGGTCCGGTTGCCCGGGCTGGCTTGTCATGTCCACTACATGTCCTGCAGGAGCAGCGGTGTGTCGCGCTACCGCAGCCGTTGCGCTCGCAGGACGGTGTCGCGCGTGTGGTGGGTGCCCGCGGGGGGAGGAGCGGTACGCGGGCGGGTCTCGTTGATCAGGATTGTCCAGTTGTGGTCGAGGAGCCTGGCGATTTCGTCGGGCTGGTAGTAGTCGGCGGGGTTGAAGCCGGGCTCCCCGCGCGGTGACAGGTCGGCGAGGTCGTGGCTGGCGAAGAGCAGCGTGCCGCCGGGCGCGACGGCGTCCAGCAGGCCGCGCAGCGCAGCGTGGTCCGGCTGGTGTGGCAGCGGGAAGTACTGGGCGGACACCAGGTCGAATGCGGCGGCCGGGGGCGGCGTGGTGGTCAGGTCGCCGTGCACCCACGCCACGCGACCGGCGATGTCCGCGTCAGTGGCGGCGGCGGCGCGTTGCAGCGCAGTCTGGGAGATGTCGACAGCCGTGACCTGCCAGCCGCGTCGGGCCAGCCAGCGTGCGTCGGCGCCTTCACCGCATCCCACGTCGAGGGCGTGCCCCGGAGGAAGGTCGGCGGCCTCAGCAACGAGCACGCCGTTGGGTGCGCCACTCGTGACCTGGTCGCGGCTGCGATACCGCGCATCCCAGTGCTCGGTGTCCATGGTGTTCCCTAGCCGGCTACCGGTTGGGTGGTGCCTTGCGGGCCGAGCCGCGGTAGGTGTCGGCGGGGTAGCGCTTCTCGCTGTCGTCAATCTTCGCGTTGGCAGCGTCGATGAGGTCGACGCCGAGGATGGAGGCGAGCCGGACGAGGTAGACGGTGACGTCGCCGATCTCCGCGCGGATCCGGGCAGCGGCTTCCGGGTCGTCGGTCATGACTGCCGCCGCCTCCTCGGGAGTGAGCCACTGGAACTCGGCGACGAGCTCGCCGACCTCCCCGGCGAGCGCCATGGCCAGGTTCTTCGGGGTGTGGAACTGGCCCCAGTCGCGGGCGTTGGCGAACTTCTCGAGCCGCAGGGCAAGGCTGTCAAGCTCCGACATGCGCCTTAGCTTCCCAGAATGCCGCCTGTCGTCTTCATCCGGTCGCGGTGATGACCTCGGCGGCCGCGCGTTCTCCGGAGTAGATCGCGCCGTCGATGTAGCCGCACCAGCGCTCGGCGGTCTCGGTTCCGGCCCAGTGGATGCGTCCGACCGGCCTGCGCAGGGCCGGCCCGAGTTGCGTCCATGCCCCGGGTGGCAGGTGTGCGCCGTAGCAGCCACGCGTCCATTCCTCGGCCGACCAGTCCAGTTCCAGGTACGCCGTCGGTTTCAGCGCTCGGGGCCCTACGAACCGGGTTAACGACGAGAGCACCTGCCGCTGCCGCTCAGACGCGCCCAGGCGCCCGAGCTCGATCGCTTCGCGGCCCTCGACGAAGCCCAGCAACACGCCCGGTCCGGCGGGCTGGGACGCGGCGCCGGCAGGCGGAGCGTCCACCGGCGGCGTGGCGTCGAAGACCACCTTGACGGGGCCGGTGTCGGATGCGCCCTCCCCGCTCAGGCCGGCCGTCCGCCAGAACGGCTCCTCGTAGACCGCGTGGCACTTGATCACCGACCCGTGCGGCATGCGCTGGACGAGCTGATCCCGGTCGGCCGGCAGCGCCGGCGCGTAGGACAGCCGGGCGGCGAGGGCAGGGGGTACGGCGACGACGACCCGCTCGGCGGAGTACGCCTCGCCATCGGCGTGGACGTGCACGCCCGTGTCGTCCTGGACGACCCCGCGCACCGGCTGCCCGAGCCGCACGCGGTCTCCCAGCCCGTCGGCGAGCCGCTCGGCCAACTGCTGCATCCCGCCCACGACCCGGTCCTGCTGCGCGCCGCCAGCGGTGGAGATCAGCGTCTCGAGGCTGGTACCCGAGCGGCAGTAGAACAACGCGTGCAGCAGGGAGAGGTTCGCCGGCTCGGTGGCGAACACCGCCTGGGCGGCGATCCGGAAGAAGTCGCGGCCGCGCTCGGTGCGCAGGTTGCGGCGGATCCAGGACTCGAAGGTCTGGGCGTCCAGGTCGGGCGCTCTGGGCGTGCGCCACGGGGCGCTGAGGTCGACGGCGGCGGCTAGGCGGTCGAACCGGCGCTGCGCCCGCGCCACGTCGAGCAGTGCGATGGCGCCGATCCTCGGAGCCCGGCCGCGGTAGCGGCGTACCTTGCCCCGGAAGTACACCACCGCGTCGCCGTCCGTCGGCTGGCCGAAGGTGGTGAGGCCGAACCGGTGGAGCTCCGCTCGTACCTTGTCCTGACCCGGCCCGATCCACTGGCCGCCACGATCGACCGTCACACCTGGCACCCCGGGCACCGGCGTCGTCAGCGTCCGGCCGCCGACACGGTCACGTGCCTCGATGACCAGGACGTCCCGGCCCGCAGCGGCGAGCCGGTCGGCTGCGACCAGACCAGCCAGCCCAGCACCGACAACGATGGCCTCCATGAGCGAGCAGCGTACGCATGTCGACGACTACTAGCAGCGTTGTCGGAGATCAGTGCCGCTCGAGGATGGCGCCGAGGTCGGTGCCCGTCGGCAGCACCCCGTACAGGTGTCCGCGCTCAGCGGACAGCCGCGCGCCGATGAAGGCCTCAGCCACCGCGGTGGGGGAGTTGCGAACCAACAACGCAGCCTGAAGTGCGAGGGCAAGGTGCTCCGCGAGCCGGCGGGCCTGCGCGGGAGCGGCGCTGCTGCCCTCGCTCGCCAGGGCGCTCACCTCCTTGGCGAGCGTGCGGGTGCGGGCCAGGTGCTCATCAAGGACGGGGTGCGCGCCTGCGCCCCGCGAGACCTCTGCCTCGAAGGCGTCCAGGCTCTCAGGTTCCCGGTTCAGAGCACGCAGCACATCCAGGGCGATGACGTTGCCCGAGCCCTCCCATATCGCCATGACGGGCTGCTCCCGGTAGCGCCGTGCCAGTGGGAACTCCTCGGTGTAGCCGTTGCCGCCCAGGCACTCCATCGCCTCGTAGGCGTGCTCCGGGCCGCGCTTGGTCACCCAGTACTTCGCCACGGCCGAGGCCAGCCGGCGGAAGGCGC
>CAZMXH010000027.1:0-17075 GCA_964570165.1 uncultured Actinomycetes bacterium | reverse complement strand
AGCGACGAGCAGCCGACCGCGAAGCAGACCTCGGTGACACTGAGGTCCCCGCGGCGAAGCAGCGCCATCGCACGCTCGATGCGACGGGTCATCAGGTAGCTGTACGGCGACTCGCCGAAGGCTTGCCGGAACTGGCGGCTGAGATGCCCGGCCGACATGTGCACGCCGCGGGCGAGTGCCTCGACATTCAGCGGCTGCGCGTACTCGCGGTCTATCCGGTCGCGGACACGCCGCAGCACCGCGAGGTCGCGCAACCGCTGCGCTGCGCCGGTACTGCTGGTCACATGCGCGAGTGTACGTTGCGCCGGGGCTGCCGCGCGGCGTCGGCGTCGCGTGGCGACTCGCGCGTCGGTCCCGTCGCCCGCGGTGTCGGTTGGTGCGCCTAGGGTGTGGCTGTTCATCTCCGAGATCAACCGCTGACATGCAGCGGATAAGGGAGGCGGCATGGCTGAGGTGTTGCTGCTTCATCACGCGCAGGGTCACACGGCGGGCTTTCGAGCCTTCGCCGACGAGCTGCGAGGCGCCGGCCATACCGTGCACACTCCGGATCTCTTCGATGGCCGCACCTTCCAGACGCTGGAGGATGGCGTGGCACACGCCGAACGGCTCGGCTTCGGCACCCTCCTCGAGCGTGGAGGTCGCGCCGCGGACGAGCTGCCCAGCTCGCTCATCTATGCCGGTTTCTCGCTCGGGGTGCTACCGGCGCAGCGCCTTGCCCAGACCCGGCCGGGGGCACGAGGGGCGCTGCTGTTCCATTCCTGCGTGCCGGTGTCCGAGTTCGGATCCTCCTGGCCCGCAGGTGTGCCAGTGCAGATCCACGCCATGGAGGCCGACCCGTTCTTCGTGGGCGACGGCGACCTCGAGGCGGCCCGGGCGCTCGTCGCGGCCGCCGACGAGGCGGAACTGTTCCTCTACCCCGGTGACCAGCATTTGTTCGCTAATGCCAGCCTGCCGTCCTATGACGCATCCGCGGCCGCCTTGCTTACCCGTCGCGTGCTCGAGTTCCTCGACACGCGCTGACTGACCGCGCTCCGAACCTACGTCGCGGTGTCGCGGTACGCCGCCGCGAGCCGCCTCGGCGCCCGCGCAAGCCACGCCTCGGTGATCAGCTCCTCGAGTTCGTCGCCAGCGATCTCGTCGAGGCGAACGAGCACGACCGAGTACCCGTCGAAATGCGGTGTCGTGAAGTACAGCTCGGGCGCGGCGACGAGCAACTCCTCCTTGGCTCCGAGGTCAGGCACCCAGACGGCGAGGATCTCCCCGTCAGGCGCGGCGTCTCTGAGCGCCGCGTAGTCGGACTTGCGCAGCGGCCGCTCCCAGACGAACAGCTTGTCCTTCACCCGCCAAGCAGGGGCGCCGTCGTGCGTTGGCCGCTCGCTCGTCTCCGGCAGCGCCAGCGCGATGCGGCGGACGTCGTCCCAGCTCGCCATGACACCCAGACTATGCGGCGCGCCGCTCGGTGCAGCGACTCACCCTTTCGGTGTGGAGGGCCGCTCGTACCACGTGACGCAGAGGAGTAGCGTTGAAGACGTGAGCGTCCGGCGTCGTACCAGCCCGCGGCTCACGACGCCTGCCTACCTCGACTTTCCCGGTCCACTGGCCTTCGCGCATCAGGGCTTCACGCGCTCGGGCACGCCGAACAGCCTCGCGGCGTTCGCGGCGGCCGTCGACCTCGGCTACCACTACCTGGAGACCGACGCGCGGGCAACGCGCGACGGCACGGTGCTCGCGTTCCACGACGCCACGCTCGACCGGCTGACCGACCGCAGCGGACGCATCGCCGCGCTCCCCTGGCGCGAAGTCAAGCAGGCGCGCATCGCAGGTGCCGAGCCGCTGGCGCGGCTCGAGGACGTGCTCGCCGCCTGGCCCGATATCCGGCTGAACATCGACGTGAAGGACGCGGCCACCATCGACCCGCTGGTGCGCGTCATCGAGCGGACGAAGGCGCACCGGCGGGTGTGCATCGCCTCGTTCTCCGACCGCCGCCGCCGGGCCGTGCTTCGCAGCCTTTCCGCCCCGGTCGCCACGTCGGCCGGGCGCGTCGTGACCGCCGCGTTCCGGCTAGGAGCAGGTCGTCCCCGGCTCGCGGGCCACGCCTTGCGCAGTGTCGACTGCCTGCAGGTTCCCGAGCGTGCCGGGCGGCTGCCCGTCGTGACACGTGAGACCGTCGCCGCCGCCCATGCCGTGGGCCGGCAACTGCACGTGTGGACGATCAACGACGCGCAGGCCATGCACCGGCTGCTCGATCTCGGCGTGGACGGCATCATCACCGACCGGGCCGACGTGCTGCGCGACGTGCTGCGCTCCCGCGGCCAGTGGCGCGACGGCAGCGACTCCCGAGCCGCCTGACCCTCGCGCCCCCGCTGGTCTCCGCTCCGCCTGGGCTCAGTCGCCGACCTCGACCGCGGTCCCGCCGGTGATGCGCAGCAACTCCTCGAATGTCGTCGGGAAGACCGTGTGCGCGTGGCCGCCTGCCGCCCACACCTGGTCGTATTTCGCCAGCCAGGTGTCCACCAGCGTTCGGATCGGCTCCGGGTGCCCGACCGGTGCGACGCCGCCGATCACCTGGCCGGTGTGCCGGGCGACGAACTCGGGCTCCGCCCGCCGCACGCGCGACGCACCCACCGCTGCGGCGAGCCGTCCGGTGTCGGCCCTGTGGGCGCCGCTGGTCAGGACCAACAGGGGCTTGCCGTCGGCGTCGAAGATCAGGGAGTTCGCGATGGCGCCAACCTCGCAGCCGAGTTGGCTTGCTGCCGCCGCAGCGGTGGGCGCCGGCCTCGGCAACTCCACGATCCGTCCAGGCGCACCCGCCGCCGCAAGGTGTTCGGACACGGTGCGGACGGCCGGATGCTCCATGGCGCTTCCCGCGTCTTCGCTCTCACTCGAAGGCACACAGCGGATCGTAGAAGAGAACGGCGACGGCCCCCGCGGCCCCTCCCCCCGAAGGAGTCACTTGCCGCCCGAAAGCATTCCTGTTCCGAACACAATTGCGAGGCCCAGCGCCATGCCTAGCGCGTTGTCGTCGACGATGGCACCGAGCAGCACGCCCAAGCCGAGAGCGACCACGATCCGTTTTGCGACCTTCTCGCCCATCGCCGCTCCCTGCGGCACGCCACCCGACCCTTCAATGGTCACCCGAGACCCCGGGTCCGGTTCAAGACCCGATTTGCCCTATTTCACATCGTGGGCTCTGTACCACATCACACCTGTGGGCAACCGAAACGATCCACAGGCGATCCCAGCGATGATCGCCGGCATGGACACAGCGCTGTTCCTCGACGATGAGACCCAGGCCATCGGGTTCCTTGCGGCTGCGGAATCCGCAGGAGAGTTACCGCCGGTCTCGCTGCTCCTGCTGTTGACCGATGATCGAGCGCGGCTGCTGCTCGCGGTTGGAGTCGACGGAGTGCCGGACGACCCGCCGCAGGACGAGCGCGTTCACTCCCTCACGCCGGTGCTCTGCGAGATGGGCCGCAGCCGGTTGTGCAGTGGCGTTCTCCTAGCGGTCGGACGATACGGCGACCCGACGCCGCGCGGTGGCGACTTCGGGTGGCATGACGCCGCCATCCAGGCCGCCGCGGCAGCGTCACTCGACTGCCACGGCGTCTACGTCGTCACGCCATTCGGTGTGCGGCGCGTGCGTCCGCTGCCCAGTCCGCCAGGCACGCTCGCCGCGTAGCACGAGGGCTCGATGCCACGGCCGAGTCGGGCCGCGAGGCGGTCGCGACCTAGCCGGCGACCGGCGCGAACCACTCGGCATTCCGCACCGCCCGCATGGCCTGTTTGCGCACCTCGCCCTCGAGCCGCCTCAGGTAGACGATCCCGTCGAGGTGGTCAACCTCATGCTGGAGGGCGCGGGCCATCTCACCCTCTCCCTCGACTCGTACGGGCCGGCCATCGGCGTCGTACCCCTCCACCGCTGCGAACGCCGCCCGCCGAGTCGGGAACCACAGGTCGGGAACGGAAAGGCAACCCTCCTCGCCCACCTGCTCCCCAGACAGCTCGACGAGGACGGGGTTGAACACCACGCCACGCTTGCCCTCGACGTTGTACGAGAACGCCCGCAGCGGTACGCCGATCTGCGGGGCGGCCACGCCCGCTCTTCCCGGCAGGTCAACGGTGTCCAGCAGGTCTCGTGCAAGCGCGCGGGTCGCCGCACCGAAGGACTCGATCTCGTCCGCCACCGTCCTGAGAACCGGATCGCCGTACAGCCGGATCTGTCGTACCGCCACGTCCCGCGACTCCCCTGCCTGACCGGATCGACCGGGAGCGAGTCTAGTGAGGCTTGGTTGCCACTTCGCCGCGCCCGTCAGGTGCGGCAGCGCGGCGGTGCCGACGTGTTCCGGGCCCTATATCACATCGCCAGGCGGAACATCGTGGCCGGGTTGTGCGTTGTGACAATACGGCCACGGTTGTCCGAACGACGCCGTGGGAAGGATCTATAGCACACCGATCCAGGGGCCACAAGTCCCGGAAGGGGGCTCGCCACGATGTCCGAGCGTTCCACACTACGCGGCTCCCGCCTTGTCACGACCAGCTATGAGGACGAGCGCGGTATCGAGTTCGCCGAACGCCAGACTGTGTCCTACGAGTGCCCCCGTGGCCACGCGTTCGAGATGACTTTCTCCGCCGAGGCGGAGATTCCGGCGCTCTGGGACTGCCCGAAGTGCGGGGCCGAGGCCCTACGCGTCGAGAGCGCGCGACCGGACGAGAAGGCGCCCAAGCCGGCACGCACGCACTGGGACATGCTGCTCGAGCGTCGCTCCATAGAGGACCTTCAGGTCCTGCTCGAAGAGCGCCTCGAGTTGCTGCGCTCCGGCCGGCTGCATGGTGCCGCTCAGCTTGCGGAGCCGCGCAGCCGGCGGAAGAGCGCCTGACCGCCGTCGGAGGCGGGCTCTCCCCCCGGCCCGCCCCCTCGGCTATGCCGGGCCGCGTCGTCTCCCCCCGCGACGCGGCCCGGTCCCTTCCCCCCTAGTCCTTTTCCGCCGTACCTTACCGGCTCTCATCGTCGGGTTCGTCCCGGTGGGCAACCTCACCGTCAACAACCTCGCCCTCGATGACCTCCCCTTCGACGACGGGGCCCGGCTGGGGCGCCGCATCACCAGGCTGCCGAGGCCGCCAACGGGCTACGCGCGCGCCGACGGCCAATCCCGGGGGTAGCAGACGCGTCATCATCCGCCGCATCATCGACCGGGTCGGGGGAAGGATCAGCAGCGCGCCAAGCAGGTCGGTTACGAACCCAGGGAGAATCAACAGAAATCCGCCGATCACCACCAGCCCGCTTGTCGCCATGTCGTGCTCGGGCAGCCGCCCAGCGCGGACGGCCTCGGCGACAGCGCTCCACGCCCGGATGCCCTCCCGGCGCACCGCCCAGCCGCCGACCAGCCCGGTTGCCACGATCAGCCAGAACACCGGCCAGCCGCCCAGCCACTGCGCGGCAAGGACGATGATCGCGATCTCCGCCACGACGAGCAGGGCAAACGCCAACCTGGTGGCGAACGGCAGTCTCATCGCCTCCATCGTCTCACGTTCTCGCCTAGCTGCCGCAGCCGGTGGGCGGCGCCCCAGCACGTGATTCGCCACAACGCCTCCCGGACCACCTCGCTGCTCATTTTCGACGTGCCGTGCTCCCGCTCTATGAAGGTGATGGGAACCTCGGCGACGGTCAGGCCCGCTCGCAGCGCCCGCCACGCCAGGTCGACTTGGAAGCAGTAGCCCTGGGACGCCACCCCGTGAAGATCGATGCGGCGCAGGGTCTGCGCGCGGAAGGCGCGGAATCCGCTTGTCGAGTCCCGCAGCGGGATCCCGAGAGCTAGCCGCGTGTAGCTGTTACCGCCGCGCGAGAGCACCTCCCGCCAGCGCGACCAGTTCACCACCCGGCCGCCGGGCACATACCGCGAACCGAGCACCAGGTCGGCGCTCCCCAGCCGCGCCAGCAGGCGATCCAGCTCCTCTGGCTGGTGGGACCCGTCGGCGTCCATCTCGACCAGCACGTCGTACGACCGCTCCAACCCCCAGCTGAAACCCGCTACGTATGCGGCTCCCAACCCCTCCTTGCCGGGGCGGTGCAGCACGTGCACCCGCTCGTCCCGCTCGGCCAGGCTCGCAGCGATCTCACCCGTGCCGTCCGGGGAGTTGTCGTCCACGATCAAGACGTCCGCGTGGGCGACGGCGTTGCGGACGCGCTCCACCGTCTTGCGGAGCGTCGCAGCCTCGTTGTACGTCGGGATGACGACGAGCACACGGTCGGCCGGCATCACGCGTCCACCGCGACCGCAGGCACCGCCTGCGCCGTCATGCGGTTGGCGCGACCTCGCCGGGTGTGCAAGCCCACCAGGCCCAGGGCGACGAGCGCAGCCATAGTGAGCAGCCACTCGGGCCACTCCCCGACCACTGTCGCCATGGTCCGGCCCTCCAGCAGCTCCACGTCCGCCAGCATCGTGTCCTGGGTGAACAGCTCCAAGCGTTGCTGTACGTCTCCGGAGGGGTCGACAAGCGCGCTGACCCCCGCCAGCGCCGCCACGATCGTCCAGCGGCCGTGCTCGACTGCCCGCAGCCGCGCCATGGCCAGTTGCTGCTCAGTCATCGGTGCGTAGCCGAAGCCGGCGTTGTTGGTCTGAACGACGAGCAGGTCAGCGCCCTCCCGGACGACGTCCCTGACCAGGTTGCCGAATGCCACCTCGAAGCAGATGACGGGGCCGACCTGTACCCCGCCGAGCGTGAGCGTGCCGGCCTCGGCGCCTGCCAGGAAGTCCCGGGGCTGGCGCGCGACGGCGTCCGGCGCGATCATCTCGGCGATGCTCCGGAACGGGATGTACTCGCCGAACGGCATGGGATGCCGCTTCACGTACGTCTCCCCCGCCCCGGTCCCCGGCTGCCAGACGATCGACGTGTTCTCCACGTTCTGCTCGTCCTCGGTGGGGACCACGGCGCCCACCAGCGTCGGTACGCCGATCGCGTCGACGGCATCCGAGATCGCCTGATACACCTCCGCGTCGCCGAACGGGTTGATGTCCGACGAGTTCTCTGGCCAGATCACGAGGTCCGGCTGCGGCATCTCCCCGGCCGCCACGCGCTCCGCGAGCCGGTGGGTGACGCCGACGTGGTTCTCGAGGACGACGCGTCGCCTCTCGCCGAGAAAGTCGATGCCCTGCTCGGGCGTGTTGCCCTGCACGACCGCCACGGTCGCCTGCTCCCCGCGGTCCGTCGACGTCGGCACGACCGCGCCGCTGGCCACGACTGCCCCAGCGGCGGCGACCGCCGCCGCCCGATGCCAAACCGGCCGCCGAACCGCCGCCCAGGCCACCAGCCCGCCCGCGAGCGCCACCGCGAACGAGACGAGCACCACGCCTCCGAGCGCCGCCAGGCCCAGCAGGGGTCCCTCGATCTGCGAGAACCCCAGCTTGCCCCAGGTGAACCCGCCCCACGGCACGCGGCCGCGCAGGGCCTCCTCGGCCACCCATGCGGCGGCCGTCCAGACCGGCCAGCCGGGAAGCCGCTGCAGCAGCATGACGGCTACCCCCAGCGGCACGAAGTAGAGCGCCTCGAACACCCCGAGCAACAGCCACGGAACCGGCCCCACGTCGTCGCCGGTCCACTCCAGGAAGGGCACGAAGAACCCGAGCCCGGTCAGCAGCCCGAACAGCGCTGCCCGCCGGGTCGACTGCCCGCGCACCAGCAGCGTGAAGCACGCCACCACGGCGATCGCCACGGGCCACAGGTCGTACGGCTGGAAGGCGAACACCAGGGCGACGCCGAGGACCACCGACGTCGCGGCGCGCGCATAGCCATCCGCGGGGCCATTCACAGCCGGCTGACTCCGTCCGTCCGACGACCGCTGTCGGCGCACGCGCCGTCACACAGCATTGCCACGCACCATTGCGCGCGTGCACCCCTGCCGTGACGGTACAACGAAGCCGCACTGGCGGGTGTGCCCGGCCTTCGAGCTCCGAGGGACGCGGCCCGGCCCCGCCCTTCGGACCGAATCCGCGAACCGCCGGCTGCGATCCGCGGACCGTTGTCTACTGGGCGGGCCGGGCCCGACCTCGTCTCACCCCCTGCCACGCCGGACGGTACGACCTGCCGCACCGCGCGAACGTGAGTCTGGCTCGCGGGGGCGGCCTGCGGCTCGCCCTGACCCCGTCCGCGCAGCCAGCCAGGAATGCCGGCCGTCGCGGTGTCCGCTGGTGGACTGACTGTGACTGTGCCCCGCCAGGCGAAGCCTGTCAACCTCGCTCTGACCTGCGAATACGCCGATATTGGCAGGTCAGCCGGGTCCTTCTGGAGCAAAATGATCAGTTACGAGATAGCCCCCGGGCGTCGAAAATGGTTCGGCCTCGAACCACCGTACGAAGGCACCTCGGTACGTCCTGGCCCGGTGCGAGCTCCGGCAGCGCGGCAGCCGTGCCGCCCGTCTGGGACACCGGCCCGGCGACATCCCAGACGGCGTACGTCGCTTGCATGCCCGGTTCCAGGACGCCCGCGTCCTCGACGCCGCCGGCCAGCCAGCCGCCGCGGGTGGCTGCCGCGAAGGCGTCGCGGACACTCAGCCGGTGCTCCGGCGTGCGGTGGTGCACCGCCGCGCGGACGGCCTCCCAGCCGCCGAGCGGCGTGACCGGTGAGTCGGAGCCGAAGGCGAGCGTCACCCCTGCGCGAAGCATCGACGCAAACGGGTTCAGCGCAGACGCCCGGTCGGGGCCGAGCCGGGCGGCGTAAAGGCCGTCGTTTCCTCCCCACAGCTCGTCGAACACCGGCTGTACGCTCGCGACCACACCGAGCCGCGCCATTGCCTCGATCAGCTCCGCGCTGATCATCTCCACATGCTCGAGACGGTGTCTGGCGGCGACGACCGCCGCCTCGCCGCACTGGTCGGCCGCCCGCGTGATCGCGGTCACTGCGACCCAGACGGCCTCGTCGCCGATGCAGTGGAATCCGGCCTGCAAGCCGGCTCCGGTGCAGGCGACGACATGCGCCGCGGCGTCGTCAACGTCCAGGTAGCACTGGCCTCGGGTTGACGGCTCGTCAGCGTACGGCCGGGTCAGCCGGGCGCTGCGCGAGCCGAGGGAACCGTCCACGGTGAGGTCGCCGGCCGCGCCCCGGGCGCCGACGGCCCGGGCCCGCTCAACGTCCGCCTGCCCCCAGTACGGCACCACCTCCGGCAGTGGCTCTGACCGGCTCAGCTCGACCAGCCGGCGGACGTCGTGCTCGCTGGTGATGTGCGGCGCGGCCATCTCGTGCAGCGCGCCTATCCCGAGGGCGGCCGCTCGCTGCAGCACTTGCCTGTGCAGCACGCGGCGCCGGTCGTCCGGGATGCCGTCCTGCAGCGCTCGCCGGGCCTTGGTCTGTGCCTCTCGGCGTACCAGCGCACCCTCGAAGCCGTCCGACCGCGCGACCTCCGGGGCCTGTTCGAGCAGTGCGGTCGACACGACGGAACTGTGGCCGTCGACTCGGCTCAGCAGAACGACGGCACCGTTCGCGGCACGGTCGATCTCCTCGCGGGTAGGAGGGCGTCGCTCGGGCCAGGCGTGCTCGTCCCACCCCTGCCCGGTCACCGGCTCCCCCGGGTGTGCCGCAGCAAAGGCCGCGACCCGCTCCAGGACGTCGGTCAGCGAGCCCGCTCCGGCGAGGGCGACGCCGTGCTCGGCCAGCGCCGTACCGAGAACGTGCGCGTGGGCGTCGACGAACGCTGGCGCGACGAGGGCGCCGTTGAGGTCCACCACCTCGTCGGCACGCTCGGCCTGGGCCGCCGCCACGGGCTCCGCGCCTGTCCACCCGATCCGGTCGCCAACCACCAGCATCGCGCTGGCTCCCTGGTCGCTCGAGGTGTGGACCGCGCCGTTCCGCAGCAGAACTGATCCGCTCACCAGCGACAGTGTGCCTGCAAGTATGCCTAGACTCGCACACGACACCCCCGGAGCGAGATCCAACCCAGGAGTGACCGTGACCGTGCTGGCGGACCGCTACGAGTTGGCGCAGCCGCTCGGATCGGGCGGCATGGCGCAGGTGTTCGCCGCGTACGACCGGGTTCTCGAGCGGCGGGTAGCGATCAAGGTGATCAATGACGCGCACCTCCGGGACCCTGCCGGCGTGCACCGCTTCACCCGCGAGGCCCGCCTCGCCGCTGGGTTGCAGCACCCCAGCACGGTGGCGGTGTTCGACGTCGGAGACGAGGATGGCCGCCCGTTCATCGTCATGGAACTCGTCGAGGGCCGGACGCTCGCCGACCGGCTCCGGGACGAGGGGCGCGTCCCGCTGCGCGAGACCGTGGCAATCGCGGACGCGGTCCTCGCCGGGCTGGCCGCCGCCCACGACCGCGGCATGATCCACCGCGACGTCAAGCCGTCCAACATCCTGCTGCCGACCGGTGGCGGAGTGAAGCTGGCCGACTTCGGCATCGCCACGGTGGCCGGCTCGTCGGACCTCACCGTCGCCGGCCAGGTCATGGGAACGCCGGGCTACCTGGCGCCGGAGCGCGCCGCCGGCCAGCCCGCCACGCCGGCCAGCGACGTCTACGCGGTCGGCGCGATCATGTACGAGTGCCTGGCTGGCCGACCGGTCGCCCATGCGGAGGCCGCGGGCACGCTGATGTCTGCCGGCCCGCTCGCGGATGCCGCTCCTGAGGTGCCGGCGGACGTCGCCGCCGTGGTTGACCGCGCACTAGCCGGCGACCCGAGCAACAGGTTCGCCGATGCGCAGGCGATGCGGCACGCCCTGCGCGGCTCATCTGCCGCGGCGCTGAACGCCGCCGTCCCACCGGCAGGCGGCACCCAGATTGCATCCGCCGTGCCCGCCGACGCCACGCGGGTGATGGCGGTCCCAAGAGCCCGGCGCCGGGTGTGGCCGGCGGTAGCGGGTGCCCTCGGCGTCCTGGCGCTGGTGGTCATCGCGCTGAACCTGCTCGACGGCGACACCACTGGCGGGTCGGCCGGATCGGATCCCGACCCGGTTGAGGAGCCGGTGGACGAGCAGCCGTCCCTCACCGACGACGCCGCAGCGGACGACCGGGAGGAGCCGACGGAGGCGGCCGACCTGACCGAGCTCATCGGCCTCCTGGGCGACAACCTGGACGCCGCCGGAGAGAAGGGCGAGGACCTGCTGGACAAGCTGCGCGACCTGCAGGCGGAGCCGGACTCCGAGGACGCCCGGAAGCTCATGAAGGACGTCGCCTCGTGGATGTCCAAGGGCGAGATCGATGCCGGGCTCGGCGAGCAGGCCGTCGCGCTACTCGAGGAGGAGAGCCGCCCGGGGGCGGCTGACCTTGCCGACGCGAGCGCGTTGCTTGCAGATGTCGCGACCACGACGGCGGAGTGGGCCGACAAGGGCAAGGACCTGCACTCCAGGCTCACCAAGCTGCTGGAGACCGAGGATCACGGCAAGCAGGCGAAGGAGGCACGCAAGCTCATCGCCGAGGTAGAGAAGTGGCTCGAGGAGGGCAAGATCGACGCGGATCGAGCGGAGGAGATCCTGGCGGTGCTAGACCCGTTGTCGCACCCCGGCTGACGCGCGTGCGGTGTCGATCAGTTGTGCCGCCGCCACACTGGAGACGTGGCACGTGCCGTCCGCCGCCATCCGCTCACGGCGTTCTTCCTGCTCGCGTACGTCTCCTCGTGGGCGTACTGGGTCCCGCTCGCTATCGCGGCAAGGGGTGTGACCCACTTCCCCGGCCTTCTGGGACCAATGATCGCCGCCTTCGTGGTCGCCGCCGCGTGCCGCGGCGGCGCCGGGGCAGGAGACCTGCTGGCGCGGATGGCACGCTGGCGGGTCGCCCCTCGCTGGTACGCGGCCGCTCGCTGCGCGGGTTCGACCTGGTGCTCATCCCCGGCTGGCTCGTGGGGCTTGCGGCCGGTGCCGTGGTGCTGGGCTGGCTGTACGAGCGGTCCGGGTCGAGTTCGCTCGCATGATCGGGGTGACTTTGGCGAGTCCAGGGAGTCACCAAAGTCACCCCGATCATGGGAGCGTCTATTCGGCTGAGCTTGCGAACGGCGCCTCCGGAACCAGATGCGACACGAGAAGCTTCAGGTACAGCAGCGGCACGAGCCAGCCCAGCCCGTCCGGCAATGAGCTCATGCCCTGGTTGAGCAGCACCGCTGCGACCAGGGCTCCCATCGCGACCGGACGGCGGACCGGCAGGGGCGTGTACTCGATCAGAACGGCGAAGCCAAGCAGGATCGCCGCATTGAGGGCAAGCCAGCCCCACTGTCGATCGAGAACGAACGCCGCAACCAGGGCCAGATGGCCTAGGTGCAGGACGACGAACCGTAGCCGCTCGGCTCGCGTGCCTGGTCGGTGGTACCAGCGCTTCGCGGCGCCCGTGGCGTTGGTCAACACACCACCGAGGGCGTCAAAGGTGAAGAGGGTAAGCACCGTCGCTGCCCACCACTGAAGATGCACGCCCCGGGACACGACGACGAGGGCGACGAGTGCACCCAGCACCGGGACCCCGAGCGACTGGACCAGGATCTCCGCGCGTGTCTGCCCGGGGCCAAAGAACCTGTCGACGGTCCCGCGCCACCCTGGTCGAGGTGCGGGTAGCCGCCAGTCGATAGCGAGGTCTGGTCGGTCTGGTCCCTGCCCCAACGGCCGGTCCGTCACAGGTGCAGGCACAACGAACTCCCGTCTCTGAATTTTGATATCTGTGGACTGCATGGTCCACAGATGACTGTAGCCGCCTGTGGCCCGTGTAGTCCAATCCGCCGCGATCGCCTCGGTTGACTGGTCGATCACCGCCATTGTCAAACCGCTGGCACAGTGTGGACCTGGCGGTCCTCAGGTATTGTTCCTTGCATGAACGACACTGGAACCCGACGTCAAGCAGGGGTGATGGAACCCTCCCGGTGGGACTCACTGCTGCGCACTGCGGCCCACGAGTTCGCAGAGGCCGGCTACGAGCGTGCTTCTCTAAACCGGATCATCAGCCGTTGCGGCATGAGCAAAAGCTCGTTCTATTACTACGTCGACTCGAAGCAGCAACTCTTCGAGGCCGTCTTGTCCGAGTACGGCCCCGCCCTCATCGAACTGATGGCGGTGCCGGACCCCGACGACCTGGCTGCAGACTTCTGGGGAAGCGTCACCGGGATCGTCGACCGGCTGATGGACGCCTCAGCCCAGGACGAGATCTACCTTCAGCTCGGCAGGATGTGGTACTTGCCGGGGGCTCCTTCGGATGAGTCCACGACGCTCGGACGTAATCTCGCCGCGGTGGATCGGTGGCTGGAGCAGGCGCTACGCGTCGGCCGGCGAGTTGGCGCGGTACGCGACGACCTTCCTCTCGAACTCCAGGCGCGCCTGCTCGCGGCCATAGTGCGGGTGTTCGACGAATGGAGCGTGCAACATCGCGGCCCGGAAGACATCCCACCCCGCGACCTCGCTCACATCCAGCTAGCCGCGCTGCGCAGGCTGCTCGAGGCGTAGATCGTCGATCGTGCCGTCAGAGGTCTGCCGCGTGCCGGGCCTTCAGTGCTGCCTCACTGAGGGTCGGACATCACCGAATGTTATGCGGCTAGAATCACATTGAACCGGAAATTCTCTCTCTGATTGGCACGATGATCCACGAATATTCTCTGTTCAACCAGTCGATCACGAGGAGGCAGCGACATGAACGAGCCCACCCGCGTGCGTCCGGAGGATGTGCACGAGGTACTCGGCCGGCACGTGCTGACCGACGGCTTCAAGCTCGTCCTAGACACCAAGGCCAGCCACGGGTCCTGGATCATCGACGCCCGGAACGGCCAGCGCTACCTCGACATGTACGCGTTCTACTCGTCCGCGCCGCTGGGCTGTAACCCACCCGGCATCGTCGACGATGCGCAGTTCATGGCGTTGCTCGCCGAGGTCGCCGCCAACAAGCCGGCCAACTCCGACATCTACTCCACGCACTACGCGGAGTTCGTCCAGACCTTCGTCCGAGTGCTCGGCGACCCGAGGCTGCCGCACCTGTTCTTCATCGAGGGCGGCGGCCTCGCCGTCGAGAACGCGCTCAAGGCGGCGTTCGACTGGAAGAGCAGGCACAACGAGGCGAACGGCCGCGACCCCGCGCTCGGCACCCGTGTCCTGCACCTGACCAGGGCTTTCCACGGCCGCACGGGCTACACGATGTCGCTTACCAACACCGAGCCCGTCAAGACAGATCGCTACCCGAAGTTCGGCTGGCCGCGCATCGACGTCCCCGCGATCCACTTCGCCAAGTCCGAGGATGAGTTGCGGGCCGCCGAACAGCGTGCCCTCCGCCAGGCAGAAGAGGCGTTCGCCGCCTACCCGCACGACATCGCCGCGTTCATTGCCGAGCCGATCCAGGGCGAGGGCGGCGACAACCACATGCGCGCCGAGTTCCTGCAGGCCATGCAGCGGCTCACGCACGACAACGACGCGCTGTTCCTCCTCGACGAGGTCCAGACCGGTGTCGGCACCACCGGCACCCCGTGGGCGTACCAGCAGCTCGGGCTGGCACCCGATATCGTCGCGTTCTCCAAGAAGGCGCAGCTCGGCGGCGTCATGGCCGGCGGCCGCATCGACGAGGTCCCTGAGAACGTCTTCAACGTCTCCGGGCGGATCAACTCCACCTGGGGCGGCGGGCTGGTCGATATGGTGCGCTCCCGGCGCATACTGGAGATCATCGAGCGGGATGACCTGATCAAGCAGGCAGGGCCAAAGGGAGCGAAGCTGCTCGACGCGCTGCGCGCCGTCACCCGAGCCCACCCGGGCACGGCCGCCAACGCCCGCGGCCGCGGGCTGCTCGCCGCCATCGACCTTACCGATCGCAAAACACGTGATGACGCGCTCGCCAGGTTGCGCGACGATGAACATGTGCTTGCGCTGCCCAGCGGCGAGCGAGCCATCCGGTTCCGGCCCGCGCTGTCGGTCACCGAGGACGAGCTCATGCTCGCCGCCGCAGCAGTGGAGCGCGTCGTGAAGAGTCTCTAGAGGAGTGACCGCCATGACCCGAACCGTTGCCTCCGTCATTGACGGCACGCCGGTCACCGAGGGCCGTACCGTCATCAGCACCAACCCGGCCCGGCTCGACGAGGTCGTGGCCGAGGTCGTCCAGGGCGACGCGGACACCTTCGTGGCCGCCGCCGCGTCAGCCAAGCGAGCCCAGCCCGCCTGGGCCGAGATCCCCGCCCCTGTGCGTGGACGGGCTATCGCACATATCGGCCGCGTAGTCGAGGCCAACGCCGAGGCGCTCTCCCGGATCGTCACGCGCGAGATCGGTAAGCCCTTCCGTGAAGCGATGGGCGAGGTCCGTGAGATCATCGACACCTGCGACTTCTTCCTCGGGGAGGGCCGTCGGCTGTACGGGCAGACCGTCCCCAGCGAAATGCCCGACAAGCAGCTGTTCACGTTCCGCAACCCGGTCGGCACGGTGGCCGTCGTCACGGCCGGCAACTTCCCGGTGGCCGTCCCGTCCTGGTACATCGTCCCCGCGCTGCTGGCGGGCAACACGATCGTGTGGAAGCCCGCCGAGTACTCCCCCGCCATCTCCGCCGCGTTCCACGAGTTGTTCGTCCGCGGCGGCGGGCTTCCCGACGGCGTGTTCAACGTCGTCCACGCCGACGGCGAGCAGACCTACGCCGGGCTCGAGCGGGCACTCGACGCCGGTCACATCGACAAGGTCGGGTTCACCGGCTCCCCCGCGGTGGGCAGCAAGATCGGCGAGCTGGCCGGCCGCCACCTGCAGACTCCCTGCCTGGAACTCGGCGGGAAGAACCCGCTCATCGTGGCACCGAGCGCCGATCTCGACCTGGCCGTCGAAGGGGCGCTGTTCTCCGGGTTCGGCACCGCCGGGCAGCGCTGCACGTCGCTCGGGACGGTGATCGTCCACGAGTCAGTCCATGACGACTTCCTCGCCAGGTTCACCAAGGCCGTAGAGGAGTCCGTCGTCGGGGAGCCGTCCGGCGAGGTGCTGATGGGGCCGCTGCTGGACCAGAAGTTCGCCGACCGGTTCGAGGAGTACCTCACCTGGGTGCAGCCGCATCACACCGTGTACGGGACACGCGGCCGCATCACCGCGGACAGCCCGCGTGCGGGCTTCGTCGGCGACCCGTCCGCCGGTCTCTACTACCACCCGGTCATCGTCGACGGCGTGCGGCCGGGCGATGCGATCTTCGACCAGGAGACGTTCGGCCCGATCGTCGGCGTCGCCTCGTACTCGACGTTCGACGAAGCCATCAGGCTGGGCAACGCCCCTGGCTACGGGCTGTCGGCGGCGCTCTACACCAACGAGCCGCGGGAGGTCTTCACCTTCCGGCGGCACATCTCCGCCGGGATGATCAGCATCAACAACTCCACATCCGGCGCGGAGGCGCACCTGCCGTTCGGCGGCAACGGCAAGTCTGGCAACGGCGCCCGGCAGTCGGGCATCTGGGTGCTTGACCAGTTCACCCGCTGGCAGTCGATGAACTGGGACTACTCCGGACGGCTGCAGAAAGCCCAGATGGACGTCGCCGAGCTCGAGCCCGACCTGGACGTGCGGCTGGACTCGTGAGCAACCGGCTCGACGAGGCGCTGCGGTCGGCTGTCTCGCGCCTTCGGCCGGCCGGGCCGCCGCTCGTCGATCACGATGCGCCGCTGCGCCCGGGCAGCGCGCTGACCGCCGCCGCCGCGCTTGACCTGTTCGACGCCCAGGCGACAAGCCGGCACCTGGACTTCGCAGCGCGTGACCTCCAGGCGGAGGGGCGGGGCTATTACACGATCGGCTCGGCCGGTCACGAGAGCAACGCGGCCGTGGCCGCGGCGCTGCGCCGCACCGACCCGGCCCTGCTGCACTACCGGTCGGGCGGGTTCTACCAGGCGCGGGCGGCCCAGCACCCCGGGTCTACGCCGACGCGCGACGTCCTCCTCGGCCTGCTCTGCGCGGCCGACGAGCCGATCGCGGGCGGGCGGCACAAGGTCTTCGGCAACGCCGCCCTGAACGTGATCCCGCAGACGTCGACGATCGCCTCCCACCTGCCGCGGGCGGTCGGACTCGCGGTCTCGCTCGATCGGGCGATCAGGCTGGGCGTTCCGCTGTCGTGGCCGTCGGACGCCATCGTCGTCTGCTCGTTCGGCGTCGCGTCCCTCCACCATTCGACCGCCGCCGG
>CAZMXH010000026.1:0-17941 GCA_964570165.1 uncultured Actinomycetes bacterium | reverse complement strand
ATTCTCCTTCAGGACTGACTTAACCGTCCTGCCAGGAATCTTGACGCGCGACACCCACCTCGAACTCCTGACCTAATCCTATACACGAACTCCTGTTCGCACAACCCCAAACCACCAGCAAAAACAAGCTTGTGAGCGATACCGGGTTCACTCACCCGAGCCCGAGCCAGCAGCACCCAGGATCAGCTCATGCAGCTCAGTCAGGTCGGTCACGATCGCATGGGCTCCGCGCAGCCGGTCGCGCGGCGTCATTGCTGCGTAGCCGTACACGGTCATCCCGGCGGCGAGCGCGGCCTGTACGCCAGCAGAGCTGTCCTCGACCACCACGCAGTGCCGCGGCTCGGCACTCATGGCGGCGGCGGCGTGCAGGAACAGGTCCGGCGCCGGCTTCCCCCGCTCGACGTCGGCGCTGCTGAATATGGCGTCGTCACTAAAGCGGTCGAGGAGGCCGACGCGGTCGAGCGCCAGCCGGATCCGCTCGTGGGTGCCGCTGGACGCCACGCAGTACGGCACTCCGGCCTGGGCCAGCGCGTCAATCAGTTCGGCGGCACCCGAAACGGCTCGCAGGTCGGTCCGGAAGGCCTTGAACAGCCGGGCGTGATATCGGTCGTCGAGGTCGGCCGGAAGCACCGTACCCGTTCGAGCCAGTACCAGCTCGTGGACACGACCAAGAGAGCCGCCCATGTAGTCACGTAGCGCGTCCTCGTAAGTGGTCGGCACCCCAGCCTCGGTGAGCAGATCGGCGAGGATCCGGTTGGCCAGTGGCTCACTGTCGACTAGCACACCGTCGTTGTCGAGGATCACCAGCTGGGGCACTCCCAGGACACTACCGGTCGGACGCATGGACGAATGAAGGAAGGGCTTCCTCGGGCGACAGCGAAGCCTGCCCAGCCTTAAGGTGGGCAACCATGGCTGACCTCCGTTCCACCGTCGAACAGATCCTTCCCGCGGCTCACAATGACCTCAAGCGGCTGGTGGCAATACCCAGCATCAGCTCCGATCCCGGATCGGCCGACCAGGTTCGCCGGAGCGCGGAGATGGTCGCCAACCTCGCCCGAGGGGCCGGCGCGAGCAACGTGGAGATCTGCTCGGTTCCGGGTGGTGCTCCGGCCGTGATCGCCCACTGGCCTGCCCCCGACGGCATGCCGACCGTGCTGCTTTACGCGCACCACGACGTCCAGCCCACGGGGGATCGGGCCGCCTGGACAAGCCCGCCGTTCGAGCCCACGGAACGGGACGGCCGGCTGTTCGGCCGGGGCGCCGCCGACGACAAGGCGGGCGTGCTCGCGCACATCACCGCGCTGCGTGCATACGACGGAAGCCCGCCGGTGGGCGTGACACTGTTCGCAGAGGGTGAGGAAGAGATCGGTTCGCCCACCTTCCGCGAGTTTCTCGACACGTACCGCGATCAGTTGGCTGCGGACGTGATTGTGGTGGCCGATTCGGTGAACTGGACGCTGGACACGCCCGCCCTCACGACCAGCCTCCGCGGGCTGGTGGACTGCACGGTCGAGGTGTCCGTCCTCGACCATTCGGTGCACTCCGGCATGTACGGCGGACCGGTCCTGGACGCGCTGACGTGCTTGTGCCGCCTCCTGGCGACGCTGCATGACGAGGCGGGCGACGTCGCCGTACCCGGGCTCGTCCGGCGTGAAGGGGCGGAGGTGGACTACCCGGAGGCGCGATACCGCGACGAGGCGGGCGTGCTCGACGGCGTCCTCCCGGCAGGTTCCGGGACCTTGGCCGACCGGCTGTGGACCAAGCCCGCGGCGGCGGTGTTGGGGATTGACGCGACACCCACCGCAGAAGCCGCCAACGTCTTGGTGGACTTCGCCACCGCCAAGGTAAGCCTGCGGCTGGCGCCCGGTCAGGATCCGCGCGCCGCAATGGACGCGCTCACGTCTCACCTGCGATCGAACGCGCCTTTCGGGGCACGGGTAACCGTTACCGAAGGCGCGCTCGCAGCTCCCTGCGAGATGGACACCGCGGTGCCGGCCTACGAGGCGGCGCGGTCCGCCTTCGCCGAGGCGTTCGGCACGCGCCCGGTGGAGATCGGCCTCGGAGGGACGATTCCGTTCATCGCGGAGTTCACAGAGGTCTTCCCTGATGCGGCGGTGCTCGTCACAGGGGTCGAAGATCCCGACTCCCGTGCCCACGGCATCGACGAGAGCCTCCACCTGGGGCAGTTCGGCAAGGTCTGCCTGGCCGAGGCACTGCTGCTTGACCGCTTGGCGGACTGAGGGCGTACCGGCCAGCGCCAGCGCCGTCGCAACGCAGCGTGGCGCGGTGTGCGCGGGACCGGTTGGCGGGCCGTACACTCAGGGACTGTGGTGCGGGGCGACGGTCGGCTAACCCACGATGTCCACCCTCAGGATCGGGGCCCGCAGGACGCCTGCGGAATCTTCGGGGTCTGGGCTCCGGGCGAGGAGGTAGCCAAGCTCACCTACTTCGGCCTCTACGCGCTCCAGCACCGTGGCCAGGAGTCGGCCGGAATCGCCGTTGGCAACCACGAGCAGGTCGTGGTCTTCAAGGACATGGGGCTGGTAAGCCAGGTCTTCAACGAGGCGACACTGAACTCGCTGACCGGTCATGTCGCCGTTGGGCACACGAGATACTCCACGACTGGCGGCAGCCGCTGGGAGAACGCGCAACCAACCGTGGGCGTCGTCGACGGCCGTACCGTCGCGCTGGCGCACAATGGCAATCTGATCAACTCGGCCGAGCTCCGGCAGCACGTCGCGGAGCAGGTGGGCACCAGCGTGGGCGAGCTGCGGTGGGGCAACACGTCCGACACTGCGCTCGTGACCGCCCTGCTGGGCGCGGAGCTCGGTGTCACGCTGGAGGATGCGGCCGCTCGCGTGCTGCCCTGGTTGCGGGGCGCATTCTCGCTGATCTTCGCCGACGAGTCGGTGCTCGCCGCGGCGCGCGACCCGCAGGGCATCCGTCCTCTGGTGATCGGCCGGCTCGAGCGCGGCTGGGTTGTGGCCAGCGAGACGGCCGCGCTCGACATTGTGGGGGCGTCCTTCGTCCGCGAGGTGGAGCCCGGTGAGTTGGTCATCATCGACGCGGGTGGGGTGCGCTCGCGCCGCTTCGCGACCGGGGACCCCAAGGGGTGTCTGTTCGAGTTCGTGTACCTGGCTCGTCCGGACACCACCATCTCCGGCCGGTCTGTCCATCAGACCAGGGTGGAGCTTGGGCGCCGACTGGCGCGGGAGCACCCGGCGGACGCCGATCTGGTGATACCGGTGCCGGACTCCGGGACACCTGCCGCCGTGGGGTACGCGGAGGAGTCCGGCATCCCGTACGGCATGGGACTTGTGAAGAACTCCTACGTGGGCCGTACGTTCATCGAACCCTCGCAGACGATCCGGCAGTTGGGCATCCGGATGAAGCTGAACCCGCTGCGCGAGGCGGTCCGCGATCGACGGCTCGTCGTGGTCGACGACTCGATCGTGCGAGGTAACACGCAGCGGGCCTTGGTCCGGATGCTTCGGGAGGCCGGTGCCACGGAGGTGCACGTACGCATCTCCAGCCCGCCGGTCAGGTGGCCGTGCTACTACGGCATCGATTTCGCCCAGCGTGCGGAGTTGCTCGCCGCGGACCACTCCACGGAGGAGATCTGCCGCTCCATCAGCGCGGACTCGCTGGGCTACGTCTCGTTGGACGGGCTGGTGGAGGCGACCGCGGTCGGCCGGGACCGGCTGTGCAGGGCCTGCTTCGACGGCGAATACCCCGTGGAGCTTCCCCATCCGGCGGCGCTGGGCAAGGACGTCCTGGAGCCGACTGCATGATCGGCCATCCGGGCGGCCGCACCTATGCCGCGGCAGGCGTCGACATCGAAGCCGGAGACCGCGCGGTCGATCTGATGAAGGCGTGGGTCGCCCAGACGCACCGGGCCGAGGTGGTAGGCGACATCGGCGGGTTCAGCGGCCTGTTCGACGCGAGCGCGCTCCGGAGCTACCGCCGCCCGCTACTCGCCACCAGCACGGACGGGGTCGGGACGAAGGTCGCGATCGCGCAACTGCTCGGTGTTCACGACACGATCGGCTTCGACCTCGTCGGCATGGTTGTCGACGACGTTGTGACCTGCGGCGCCGAGCCGCTGTTCATGACCGACTACATCGCGTGCGGACGGCTGGAACCGGAGCGCATCGCAAGCATCGTCCGAGGCATCGCACAGGCGTGCGTTGTCGCCGGCTGCGCTCTCATCGGCGGTGAGACCGCGGAGCACCCCGGGTTGCTGGAACCGGACGAGTACGACTTGTCGGGCACAGCTACGGGGGTCGTGGAAGCCGATGAGGCGCTCGGCCCGGACCGGGTGCAAGCCGGGGACGCACTGATCGCGATGGGGTCGACGGGCCTGCACGCCAACGGCTACTCGCTGGTGCGCCACGTGATGTTCGACATCGCCGGCTGGACGCTCGGCCGGGAGGTGCCGGAGCTAGGCCGGACGCTGGGGGAGGAGTTGCTTACCGCCACGCGGATCTACGCTCCGCACTGCCTGGCACTGGCGGCTGCCGCCGAGGTGCATGCGTTCGCCCACATCACCGGCGGTGGGCTGGCACGCAACCTGGCTCGCGTGCTGCCCGCGGGTCTGTCGGCCGTCGTCGACCGTGGCAGTTGGACCCCGCATCCGATCTTCACGCTGGTCGGCACGCTGGGACCGGTCGATCAACGGGAACTCGAGGAGACCTTCAACATGGGTATCGGCATGGTCGCCGTTGTAGCAGCGGACGATGCCGACCACGCACTCCGCGTACTCGCAGCGCGCGGCGTGGACGCATGGATCGCCGGTGAGCTTCGCACGGGCGACGATTCTGTCCAGCTACGCGGCGCCTATGCTGCCTGATCTTAGGCTTGCGCGTCGGGAACGTCGTCGCGGTCGTAGCTGTCCACGGGCTCGTCGACGTCGTAGTCGTCCGACGAGTCCTCGCTGCCGCTCGACCCTTGGAGTTCGCGCTGAAGCGCCTCGAAGTCGGTGTCCAACTTCTGGTACTTAAGCCGACGGGCGACCTTCGTCTGCTTGGCCTTGGCTCGGCCGCGCCCCATAGGTCGACCTCCTCGCACAAAACCGGGGCGACACCTTACCGCTGCCGCCCACGGACCCTCCGGTGTCATCTACTCGTAGGAATAACGGTACATGGTGCGGCGCCATTCCGTCCCGCCTGGTGGGCGATCGCCGCTGTGGGATGCCCCACCGAGCTCACTGCGGCAGGTAGATGGCATGGAGCCGGCTCATGGCCGCCATCCGGCTCTCGGCCAGTCGGTCGGCCGCTACCGCGGGGGGCACACCCTCCTCGGAGGCACGCGTGAAGATGTTCTTGGTGATGTCGAAGATACGCCGCGCCTTGTCCTTCGCCCGTTCGAAGCTGAAACCGTGCAGCTCGTCGGCCACCTGGATGACGCCACCGGCGTTGATCACGTAGTCCGGCGCGTAGAGGATGCCCCGATCCTCCAGCATCTTCTCCACGCCGGCATGCGCGAGCTGGTTGTTGGCCGCGCCGCAGACGGCGACGGCCCGCAGTGCGGCGACCGTCCCGTCGTCGAGGGCGCCGCCGAGCGCGCACGGCGCATACACGTCGAGGTCGGCCCGTACGAGCGCGTCGGTGTCATCGACCACGTCGATCTGCGGGTGCGCCTCGCGCAGCCTCGCGATGGCCGCCTCGTCGATGTCGCTGACGACGACCGCCGCTCCGTCCTCGAGGAGCAGCTTCGCCAGCTTGGAGCCCACCTTGCCGACGCCAGCGATCCCGACTGTTCTGCCACGCAGCGTCGGAGATCCCCAGAGGTGCTCGGCGCATGCGCGCATGCCCTGGAACACGCCGTACGAGGTGAGCACGCTCGAGTCCCCCGCCCCGCCCTGTGCGGGTGAGCGTCCGGTAACCCACCGGCACTCTCGGGCCACGATGTCCATGTCCTCGACGTACGTCCCGACGTCGCACGCGGTGATGTAGCGCCCGCCCAGGGACGCGACGAAACGGCCGTACGCGCGGAGCAGCGCCTCGGACTTGTCCCGGGCCGGGTCACCGATGATGACCGCCTTGCCGCCACCGTGGTCGAGGCCGGCCAGAGCGTTCTTGTACGCCATGCTCTGGGAAAGATCGAGAACGTCGGCCAGCGCGGCGTCTTCGGACTCGTACGGGTAGAAGCGCGTGCCGCCGAGGGCCGGGCCGAGTGCCGTCGAGAAGATCCCGATGATGGCACGCAGACCGCTCGCCTCGTCGTAGCAGTAGACGACCTGCTCGTGCTTGGTGTGCCTGCCGAATACCCCTTGCGGAACTGAAGTGTCGGTCACGATCGTGACACCTTTGCGTCCATGCCCGCGCCCACGGGTCGCATGGGGTCGCGGGCGTCCTGCTCCGTTGTCGCCATCAGCCTAACCCGCAACGCGGCGTTGGGCGGTGGTCTGTCGAGGCGCAATGACCTTTTCCGTTTAGGTCGCGAGGTTCGTCGTCTCTGCGTAGTCTTAGTCCTGGAGTTGGGGGACTCGTCCGTATGGCCCATCCGATTTTGGACCATACGGCTGTTCCACTCGACTTGGGTTACAGGGTGTAATACCCGATGTGGCGGGGTAGTTGCCCCGCCACGACGCACAGGAGGTGACGATGGCGACGAGGACTCAAGACGCCGAGCCCCTCCTCACGCCTGCTGAGGTAGCTGCAATGTTCCGGGTTGACCCGAAGACGGTCACCCGTTGGGCAAAAGCAGGAAAGCTGACGTCGATCCGCACGCTTGGGGGACACCGGCGCTACCGGGAGTCGGAGGTCCGTGCACTGCTGGCTGGGCAGATTCCCCAGCAGCGGGCAGAGTCGGACGCCGAGTAGGGCGCGAGGAGTATGTCCGGTGGGCGCTCGGCAGGGCGCCCACCGGACTTAGCGTCCCGCGCAGTGATGTCGGGATGCCGACGGGCGCCGACTCTGCGGTTGTGGACAGGGGCGGCATCGATCCGCCGACCTTCCGCTTTTCAGGCGGACGCTCTACCAACTGAGCTACCTGTCCGTGTCTCGGCTCGTTGAGTCTAGCCGACTCGCGGCAGGCTTCGAAACGCCCGCTTCAGGTTCGATCACGTTCGGTAGGCGGGCCCGGGCGCGCTCGTTGAGGCGGGCAAGGTAGGCGTTGTAGGCACGACGCTGCGCTTCGGCCGCGTCCTCGCGGCGGTCGAGGCGCCGGGCCTCGCGATCGTCGGACCGCGACCACTGGAACAGCAGCACGATCAGGACGATGAGCCCGGGGATCTCGCTGAAGCCCCATGTGATCGACCCGGCCAGCCGCTGGTCGGCGAGCACATCTGGCAACCACTCGATGTCCGTGGCCAGCTGGCGGTAGTAGTCCCCGGCGATCAACCGTGCCGACTCCATGAGGGCGACACCGAAGATCGCATGGAAGACGATGGCCGCGAACTGCAGCACCACCCGGGCTGGGTACGGCGGACGCCGCGGCAGCGGGTCGATGCCCAGCAGGATCTCGTAGAACAGGTACCCGGCCAGCAGGAAGTGCAGGCTCATCAGGATGTGCCCGAAGTGCTCCCGCATCGCCAGCTCGAACAACCCGCTGAAGTACACCATGTACGGCCCGGAGATGAACAGCCCCAGCGCCACGAGCGGATGGGTCAGGAGACGTACCGGCCAGCTGCGGGTGACCATGAGCAGGCGCTCGCGCAGTCCGATCTGACCTCGCGGTGCTGGTTCGATGGCGCGCAGCGCCAGCGTCAGCGGCCCGCCGAGCACGAGGAGCACCGGACAGACCATCATCAGGACCAAGTGCTGCACCATGTGCACGGACAGCATGGTCATGCCGTACGTCATCAGGCCGGACAGCTGCACGAATGCGATCAGCGCCACGCCGAGCACCCAGGCGGCCGTGCGACCGGCCGGCCAGCGGTCTCCGCGGCGGCGCAGCTTGCGGACACCGGCCAGGTAGAGCAGCAGTGCCGCGAGGCATCCGATCGCGAACGCGGCGTCCGGATACGCCTCGGTGACGAACCGCCACAGCGTCGGCTCGGGCGGGACCGGATAGTTCAAGATGGAGCGCGCGATGCCGATCTGGCCGGGATCCTCCGGCACCGGCGGCTCGGTCCGGCCTAGCGCGACGGCCAACCCGATCGCGGCGCCCATCACCACGATCTCGCCCGCTGCCAGCCGACGGAAGGCGCCTCGTCGCCCGGCATCGAGTGCCGGCAGGGTGCGTGCTCGGTGCTGCATGCCGAGGTAGCCGAGGACCACGAGGGCCGCGACCTTGCCTAGCAGCAGCCGCCCGTACCACGTCGTGACCAGGTCGGCGAGCGAGCTGACGCGCACCCAACCGTTGATCACGCCGCTGGAGGCGACCAGCACGAAGCAGCCGAGGGCCACGGAGGAGTACGTCCGTACCACCCGAGAGAGCTGTTCACCCCGCCGGGCGGCGTACGACGAGAGCGCCACGAGACCGCCAACCCACAGCGACATCGCGACGAGGTGGACGAGCAGCGAGATCTGCGCCGAGTGGTGGTAGTCTCCGGTGCCCGCGTGGCCGGCGAGCGCCGGCGGAATGAGCGCGCCGATGGCGAGCAACAGCACGCCGATCGCGCCACCGCGGCCGATGACGAGACGTGCAGCCGGCACGATGGCCAGTGCCAGGATGAACACCGAGGCGTACGCCTGGCCTTGAGTGATGCTCTGGGTGTAGGTCATGAACGACTGGCCGGCCAGCGCCTGAGGCAGCGGAACCCCAAGCAGGTCCGACAGCGTGAGTACGTGCACCGCGGCCGCTGCCGCCGCCCACACCAGGGCGGCGATCGCCGTCGATCGCAGCGCGATCCGCGCCTCCCGGCCGAGTGCCTCCTGTCGCGCCGGGAGCATCACCGCGAGCACGGCGAACCCGACGGTCAGGACGGCTGCGACGTTGAAGACGACCTTGGCGACGGGAAGCCCCCACCGCACCAGTGCGCCGGGGTCGGACAGGCCGGGCACCGGCCCAGCGGTGCCGCCGCCGGCGATCAGGGCGAGCACCAGCACCGCGAGGAGTGCGAACGCGGCCCCCGATACCCAGCGCCAACTGGGAGGCGCCTGAGCGGACTCGGGACGCTGGCGCGCGGGCGTCATGTCATGGACCGTGGTTGTGCGTCGGATCCGAACCGGCGCGGGACCGGCGGGCGATGAGGAATGCGAGGACGCCCCCGGCGACGACCAATGCAGCCGCTCCAGCGACCCACAGCGGCGCGGCGCTGTTGGACTCGGCAGCGGCATCCGTGGCCGGCGTTGAAGCAGCCTGCTCGGTGGCGGGCTCGGTAGGCGCGTCCGTCTGCGCACCGACCTCCGGCTCGGGCTGCTGCTCATCCATCTCGGGCTCCCCGGTGACGGTGAAGGTGATCACACCACTGACCGGGTGGCCGTCCGCCGACCCGACGCGATAGCTCACCCGATAGTCACCCGGCTCCAGCTGGCCGACGGCTTGCGTGACTCGTCCGCCGTCGATCTCCGGGTCGCCCTGCTCGTGGTGGCCGTCGTTCTGGTCGAGCACCGCCACCTGGGTGAACTCGGCGTGGAGGTCGTCGTCGAACTCGAGGACCACCTCCGCAGGCGCCTCCTCGAGGGTCGCTCCTTCCTCGGGCGTGCTCGAGAGCAGCGAGGCGTGCGCGGCGGCCGGAAGTGCGCTGAGTCCGAGGCCGACAGCGGCTGCAAGAAAGCTCGCTGTGAGCGCGGCTACGCCGCCGCGTATCGCGGCAAGAGTGCGAGTTGTCATTTCCACGCCAGCGTAGCCGGTGCCGGCAGCCGCCTGCTCAAGCGGGCGACCGCGCACTCTCCATGAGCAAATACTCATCGGCGTCTCATCAGGCTAGACGTTCTGTCGGTGAGACTGTGAACATGGTCACGACCCGTAGGTCGCTGAGACCGCGAGCTGGTCCTGCGGCACGGCGACCTGTCCCTTGACCTGCGCACACGGCAGGCGAAGGTGGAGCTGCATCAGAATCTTCTTTTCGTCGTCGCTGCCTCCCTGTCACTGTTGAGTCTCACCGGCATCGGTGAGATGACCGGGAGGCCCAGATGAGAGGTCTCTCAGATCCGGGAGTCCCCGGCATCCGGAGGCGTCGAGCCAGCGTTCGGCCAGCTCAACACGCACGCCGGTCGCCTCAAGCCAGCGAGGCTCCTGCATCCGGTACGGCCCGGTCGCCAGTGAGAGCACGACTGCCGCGGCCGCCACGCGGAGTTGCCGGGAGTCCACGGAGGCGTCGAACCGTGCGGACCACCGTGTGAGGGCGTCTTCGAACCCGTGACCGTGCTCGGTATCGAGCGTCACCATCACCGACAGGTGCGCCAGCATGCAGGCCAGGTCGTCCACCCGTCGCCCTGGCCCGACGGTGTCGACGTCGAGCAGTCCGGTGATCCTGCCGTCGTCCACCAGCAGCTGGGCCTCGTAGAAGTCACCGTGTGTCGGCCCGTCGTCCCCGGGCTCGAACCGACTCTCGATGCGACTGGCAAGATCACGGACACGCTGCTCGAGGCCCGGAGCGACAGCGGCGATCACGCCTGCGTAGTGGGCGGCCGCCTCGCTCCACGCCTTGCGCCGGGGGAGGTTGGAAAGTTCGCTGGGGAGCCCGTCGAGCAGGGCAAGCAGTTCGTCCGGGGAGCACGCCGCCGCGCCGCTGCACCTGATCGCCTCCCGCAGGCCGATCCCAGGTAGCGGTTCGAGGACGAGGAGACCCTCGTCGGTCCAGCCCAGACTCCGGGGCGTGGGGAGGCCGGCGGAGCGGGTCGTCACCAGGCGCCGGTGGACCGCCTCCACCTTGGTAGGCCGAAGCACCTTCACGAACAGCCTGCCCGAATCGGTCACGATCTCGAACACGGCGCGACGGCATGGTCGGTACGACACCATCCGGACCTCGAGCCCGTCCGGGTCGAGCCCCACGGACCGTAGCAGCTCGGCGACCGACCGGGAGTCGCAGACGGGAGAGAGACCAGGCAGCTCGGGGTCGGCAGCGAGCTGCCATACCTGTACCTCGCGTTGCCCGTCCAACAAGGTCACCAGGCCGGCGCGTTCGATGCGCTCCGGCGGGCGGGACGCGATTCGCGCACCGAACAGCTCCGTGCGCCTGCCCTCGGGCCACCGCGCCCGTACGCGGTAGGACACAGCGGTGGTGTGTCCCGGCCGGTGGTCGACTTGAGCCGGAGCCCAGTCGAGCAGGTCGCCGCCGAGGTGCTGCACGGCCGAGCCGAGCAGTTCCCCGGCCTCCGCTCCGGTCAGCAACGGAAGGTGGTCGTCGGCTTCCGGATACCCAGGCACGGTTCGAATTCTGTCGGATGGGACCGGCCGTGACGGTGACGTTCGGATGAGGGCATTCTCATTGTGAACTGGCCCAACGAGACTCGCCCGAGCAGGGCACCGCAAAAGGGGCCTCCGGCTCGCCCATCATCGGGCCATTCGTCCCTGTGCCGGCTGCTGGGCGCGCGGCAGGCTCACTGTCGTGATGTCCGCATTGCTGTTAGGCATCGGAGCCGTTCTCGTCGTCGCTGGAGTGACGATGATCGTCCGCGGTCTGGTCGCCCGCGGCGAGATCCGGCAAGAGCTGTCCGACCAGAAGATCGTGTTCCCGGCGGCTGGGAGCCTGCCGGCAAACCTGGCCCGATACGCGCGTGCGAGGGTGCGATCAGGCGTAGAGGCACGCGCGTTTGCCGACGTGATCGTGGCGAATGTCGCCGGGGCGACCGCGGGCCGCAGCTACGCTGAGATCGCCGAGGAGTGCCGATCGGGTGCGGGCGGCGACGCGCAGCTGGTCCGGCTGAGGGAGACCGCGTTCGTGGGACAGTTGCTGCGGGCATCGCTGCTCGGCGCGTACCAGGCATGGCTGGTCACGACGCTGGTTGTCGGGCTCGGCGGCCTGTTCGCGCTGATCGGGGTCGGATTCATTGCGCTCGCCTGGAGCTGAGGTACGACGCATCGGTCGCGGTCGTTGGGGGTCGGCTTTGGTCAGACGGCGGTGAGCAGCGCGTCGAGCGGGCGAGGCAGGGCATCCCGCCCGACTGCCGCCTCGACCAGCAGCCGTGCGTAGCGCAGGTTGCGGCGCGAGCTGCTTCGCAGGTATCGCCACATCTGCAGTTCGGGGTCCCGGCTGCGCCAGTTGGGTTGGTTCTGAAACAACCGGAACGACCAGATGTCGCCCTGCGACTCCAAGAGTGCTTCGACCTCTGCGATGCCTACGGCGCGGATCAGCTCGTCCTCCAGATCGTTGACGCAGACGTAGAACCCGAGGCGTTCCATGTCGGTGCGATTGCGGGGAGAGCCCACACGGGCCGTGACCAGTCCGCGCCGGAATATCTCTTCCTCACGCAGGTCGCACAGACCGGCGAGTCGCACTCGAGTCCGCGCAGAGTCCAACTGCGCCAGGAACTTGCCGATCGCGTGCGCCCCGCCCATCGGCACGATCACTACCCCGTCCGACTCGAGATCCCGTCCGCGGCCCGCCGCGGCCGCTTCCAGCGCGATCTGGTCGCTGATGCCCTCAACGAGCACGACCGCCTCTGCGTCGTGGACCTTCGCCAGGGCGCGGGCCGTCGCTCGGATCGCGGCGGACGGACCGCCATTCCTGTAGCGGTCGAGCGCCCTGCTCGCCGGCTCACCGCTATCGGCGACAGCCATGGTGCGTTCCCGGTCCGGTACACGCGGATCGTCGTCCGACGGCGTTGCCGTCCGTGGTCGACATGTCGGCTCGTCGGCGTGGCATTGCCGCAATCATCGGCCATGCGCATACAGCCGTCCAGAGACTATCGACACGTACGCCCGGTGCCGGACGTTATCCCCCGGCCAGTCCTGCATCCGTGGCCGAGAGCTCTCGGTGGCACGCGGCCGCCGCGACCAGCCCCGCGGCCGCGGCGGTGAGCACGGAGGCCAACGGCATCGGCAGGTCGCGGGTGTGGGCCATGTCTCCGGCTGCGTACACTCCGGGCCGGCTTGTCGCGCCCATCGCGTCGACGAGTACGCCGCCGAGTGCAGCGGTCTCGAGGCCGAGCTGATCGGCAAACGGCGTGGACTGCGCCCACGTCGGCCCAACGAACATGCCGCCGAACTCGACTGGTGGAGCGCCTTCTAGTTCGACGATGACCCCTAGCGGGCTCCGGCACACGCCGAGGACCTTCTCGTCGTGGACCGCAACGCCCATTCGCTTCAGCGCCGACCGGCTCCCCTCGTCCAAGTCCGCACCATCGGTGAGCACGGTGATCGAGGTCGCGAGCGTCGAGATCATCGCGGCCAGTCCTGCTACGTGCCCTCCGGAGCCGAGAATCGCGATCGGTCGGTCGGCGAGTTCGTAACCGTGGCAGAAAGGGCAGTGTCCGACGACGTCACCGAAGAGTGGGGCGAGGCCCGGCACGTCCGGCAGGGTGTCGGCCACTCCGGTCGCCAGGATTATCCGTCGGGCGGTGATCGGCTCGGCGCCGTCGACCTCCAGCACGAACGCGTCCGGCTCGCCGGCCACCGAGGTCACAGCACGGTCGAGGAACGTCACAGTGCCGTAGCGCTCGACATCTCGGCGGGCCGCCGTGCGTAGCTCAGCAGGCGGTGTGCCGTCGTGGCCGAGGAAGTTCTGCATGTGCGTGGCGGGGTCGTTCCGGTAGCGGTCCGTGCCGAGCACAACGACCCGCCGCCGCATCCGTCCGAGGGTGAGCGCCGCTTGGAGGCCGGCCGAGCCGGCGCCGACCACGGCGATGTCGTACGTGGTGATGGAAGTGTTCATGCCAGGAGCGTGCATCTTAAGGTTGACCTGAAGTCAAGTCTCATGAGTTCATGTTGGCATGAAGTCGGATGAGCGAATCAGGTGGAGCGTCGGCGAACTCGCCGAGCGGTTCGGGCTGGCCACGCACGTGCTGCGGCACTGGGAGGACATGGGCCTGCTGTCGCCGGAGCGCGACACCGCCGGCCGGCGTGTGTACGGCGAGCCGGACGCCTACCGCGTGGCGGTCATCATCTCTAGCAAGGCCGCCGGCATGAGCCTGGAGCAGATCCGCGCGCGCGTCGACGGCGGGGCCGTCGACCGGCGCCGGATCCTCAGGAACCACCTCACCGAACTCGATGCCCGGATGGCGGAGATGGAGCGCTCGCGACACATGACCGAACACGCCCTGCAATGCCGCGCGCACGACATCGCCACCTGCCCCAACTTCCGAACCCACGTGACAGACCTCGTCGAGAGACGGCGCACCGCTTTACTCCGCGACTGGAAGTCCGCTCACCACGGCTTCAGTCACGCGCCTCGTTCTGATGCCTAGGCGACCAGCCTGCTCAGCGGGCTATGACCGGAAGTCTGAGCCGCGTCGACACCCGCGCAATACCGCCGCGTCCGTCCGCTTCTTGGGCACGGATGTTCGGCATGCGACGCGGTTAATGGCGCTGCGGGCGTGATGTGTCGGTCGTACCGAGTCCGGCTTCGCGGGCGCGGACGATGACCTCGGCGCGGTCGTGAGCGTTCAGCTTGGTGAAGATGTTCGACACATGGTTGCGCACCGTCTTGTCGGACAGCACGAGCATGCGGGCAATCTCCGTGTTCGATCGTCCGGCCGCGATCAGGTCGAGAACCTCGTGCTCGCGTTCGGTCAGCTCGGGGAACGGGCGGCCGGCGCGCCCGCCGAGCCGGTCGGCGGAGATGATCTTCAGCACGCGTCCTGCGACCCCGGCGCCGAAGACCGCCTGCCCGGCCGCGACTGCGCGTACGGCGCCCACGATCTGGTCTCCGGCGGCTCCTTTGACCAGGTAGCCACGTGCTCCGGCGCGCATCACCGCCAGCACCGATTCGTCGTCGTCGAACATCGTGAGCGCGAGAACGCCGATGTCCGGGTCTGCTGCCACGAGCCGCCGGGTCGCCTCCACGCCGTTCACCCCGGGCATGTGCAGGTCCATCAACACCACATCCGGACGCAGCTCGAGGGCGACAGCGAGTGCATCGTCACCGTCGGCGGCCTCGGCCACGACATCGACGCCGTCCGCCTCGTCCAGCACTCCGCGGAGGCCGCGGCGGAAGACCGGATGGTCGTCGGCCACCACCACGCGAATGGTCATGGTGACACCATCGGCAGCACCGCCTCGACCCGGGTCCCCGCGTCCTTCCGGAAGATGACCGTGCACGTGCCGCCCAGTTCCTCGGCTCGTTCGCGCATCGAGCGCAGCCCGACACCGGGGGTTTGGCCCGGTCGGCCGCATCCGTCATCGGTCACGGACAGCCGCAGGTCCCCGTCGAGCTGGACGGAAACTTTGCAAGTGCGGCCGCCGGAGTGCCGGATCGCGTTGGTGATCGCCTCGGAGGCGATCCGGTACGCCGCCACTTCGACGGCCGCGGGCAGTGAGGGAAGCGGCTCGGTTCCGCTCACCTCCACCACCGGCGCGTGAGACGAACGACCCAGCACGTCGGCGTGGCGGCGCAGCGCTGTGAGCAGTCCCATGTCGTCCAGAGCGGGCGGCCGCAGGTCCGCGACGATCCGTCGTACCTCCTCCACGCACTTGGCGGTCTCGTCTCGAAGGTCGGACAGCACGGGCCCGGTCGCCGACCGCTCGCGGGTCGCCGTCCGGGCGGCCGTCTCGAGCCCGAGAGTGATTCCGGCCAGCGCGGGCCCCAGGCCGTCGTGCAGGTCGCGGCGGAGCCGCCGGCGCTCCTCCTCGCGAGCGGCGACGACACGCTCCCGAGAACGCCGAAGGTCCCGGGCCGCGCGCACCCCGTGTGCGGCCACCCCGGCCTGGCGGGCGAACGCGTTGAGCAGTCTTGTATCGGCGGGTGAGAGCGCCGATTCGCCGCCGCGCAGCCCGACGATCAGCTCGCCGACCTGTTCGCCGGTGTGTGTCAGCGGAAAGGTCGCGGTCCGTGTCGGTAGCTCTCCGCTGGTGTACGCCGGGGCTTGTTCGCCGGTCAGCCAGATCGCGGCATACGGAAGGCGCAGGGTCTCCCGTACCGTGTCCGCGACCGCCGGGAGTACCGCGTCGGTGTCCAGCACGACGGCGAGCCGTTGACCCAATGCGGTGAGCGCTGCGAGCGGGTCGTGCCGCCGGCCGTAGAGCAGGCGGTCCACCGCGTACTGCACCCGCTGCCTGATCGAGGCGAGCAGCAAGGCGGCGACCGCCGCCCCCAGTGCGGGACCGAGCCCGGCCTCGAGGCCGGTGCCGAGCAGCACGGCAACGAGCAGGTACCCCGCTAACGCACCCGCCGTGAGCACGGCATACACCAGAGCGCGGGAGAGCACGACCTCGATGTCGAACAGCCGATGTCGCACGATGCCGACCGCGAGTGCGGCGACGCTCGCCGCATTGCCGGCGAAGACGGCCCATAACGGAAGGCCGGGGACCAGGTTGAACACCAGCGCAAGTCCGACGCTTGTCACGAACCACGCGTCCTGCGCCCGCTCCGAGCGGTTCGCGTGCCGCCGGATACGTACGGCGATCGCGCAGACCGCGCTCACACCGACCCCGATGACGACGACGAATCCAGCCGAGGCGATCGCGGCCTGTGCACCGTCCGGGATGGGCAGGTCGAACGGGTTGCGCGCCTCGGGGTAGGTGTCCTGGACGATGAGCTGGGTAGTTGCGATGCCGACGGTGGCCACCAATCCGCCGGCCAGCGCCAGTCTCGCCGGCCAACGCCAGCGGATCGAGGGGATTTCGCCGCGCGGGTAGAGCAGGGGTACTGCGCCGAGCAACAACAGGAACGCCGGTAGCCAGAGAACGCTTCCGCCCCAGGCCGCGAGGTCGGCGCCCGGCAGTGCTCCCGGCTCGGTGCGCAGCGTGTATGTGGCGTACTCGGCGCTGGTCGCGCACGTACCCGCGGATATCCCAGCGATCGTGAACACCAGACCTAGCCGGTTGGCGGGCTGTTGGTGCAGCACGAGAACCGCGACCGTGCCGAAAGCCACCCCGGACAGCCAGGTGTTCGCCTGGTTCTCGTCGAGGAATCCGCGTACGCCAGAGTCGTTGAGCCACGCCAGAACCAGGGTGGCGACCGACAGCAGGCCGATGGCCCCAGCCGTGACGGCCGGGGCCAGGGCCTGGGCGCGTGCTTTCATCGCGCTCTCATTTTGCGCTTCGATGGCGTGGCCGGCGCACGTACCCGGTCATTACAGCAAAGGCTGCGACGGTTCCGGACGCGAGGCTGAGCGCGTGCCCGATCACCGGCTGCCCAGCGATCATGTCGACCACCAGGAAGCCAACCATGAAGACGGCGGCCGCCCGCGGCAACACCGGCGACCTCCACATCGCCACGGACATGATCAGTGTGCCCAGCGACGCCCCGCCGAGGAACATCACGAACAGCACCGCGCCAGCCAACCCGAGGTCGGTGGCCTCGAGTGCACTGACGGCAGTAGTGGTGTCCCCGGTGCTGGCCAGCCAATACGCCACGAGCTCGAGACCATGGACTGCGGCCAGCCCCACCATCGCCACGATCAGCAGGACTCCGCCGGTCCACGCAAGACGCGGCGACCGGTCCTTGGTCAGGGCGATCAGCGCGGCGAAGGTGCCGATCAGCAACGCGATGGCGACCAGGCCCAAGGACATGGACCACTCGACTCGGGCGCTGTGCTCCATCCAGTAGTCGATGCGCTCGGCCGGCTCATCCTTCGGCGCCTCCAGGATGAACTGGACGAACTGCAGAAGGCTCCCGGCAATCAACACAACGGCGGCGGCCCAGCGCGCACGTCCGAAGAACACCGGCTTCGGGTCGGGCGTGGCCTTCGGCTCGACGATGACAGAAGACATGCTGACTCCCCACTTGGTGTGGTCGTTCGACTGACTGCTGAGGAGTCTGCGTGGCCGCGTATCTCGAATTCATGGGACCACAGTCCCGACTTCAGCTCGGGACACCGGCACTATCGCGATGGGAGAACCACGACCTAGATGATCACGTGACGCCTGGAATGCGTCTGACCTGCGACAACGCTGGCGGTCCTGACGGGATTTGAACCCGCGACCTCCGCCTTGACAGGGCGGCGAGCAC